>NZ_CAXAVM010000154.1:0-17206 GCF_963972345.1 uncultured Gimesia sp.
GTCAACAACAGATGCACTTTACCCGACAGTCCTGCCGCATCGATACGCTCTGCTGCCAGATGATACTGTTCACGAGAAATCGTGGTGGTCGTCACACGACAGCCATAATTCTGAGCTGCATGCAACGCTAGTCCTCCCCAGCCCGTCCCGATTTCCAGCAGATGATCCTCCGGCTGCAGGTTGAGATGACGACAAACCCGGTCCAGTTTTGCCAGCGAGGCCTCCTGCATTGTTGCATCAGGGTGTTCAAAAACACCACAGGAGTAACTCATTGTCTCGTCAAGAAAAATCCGGTAGAAGTCATTTCCCAGGTCGTAATGCTCATGAATATTTTGAGCAGCCCCGATCCGCGTATTCCGCCTGATCCAGTGTCCCAGCCGGGCGGCTAACTGACGAAAGCGGGCCAGTCCCCGGTCGAACTGATCAGTCACTTCCAGGTTCCGGATAAAGATCTGTACCAGTGCCGTCAGATCGTCAGTGGACCAGTCTCCATCGATTAAAGACTGCGCAATTCCCAGACCGCCCCCCTGAACGGCAGCCCGAAAGAAGCGGGGGTGATAAACCACAACTTCTACCCGTAAATCAGCCGCAGCATTTCCCAGAAGAGTAACCTGCGTCCCTTCCCTCAACGTAATCTGACCGTGGACCAGCCCGCGCAGTTTCTTTAACAATAACTGGCGACAGACTGAATTCAACATTCCGATACGGGCAGGTGAACCTGTCTTCTGCTGTTCTGCCTGATGATTTTGTAACATCATGGTGTCCTTGCGCTTTTACTTTGTCCTGAAGACTTACTCTGTTTCGGATGCGGATAAAAGGGCACCCGTTTCAACCATAATCTCAGCGCCTGCCAGTAAATGGCGGCAAATACATACCACGTCATGAAAGGATAGAAAAACAGGCAACGCAGCAGGTTTTTTGTGGTGATCTCCCGTCGCTGCAGGCTCATCGTGACATCAAACATACATTGTCGACTCTGATAATTTTCAATGTGGACAGTCAATCTTTCTTCCGGAACTGTCAACTGCCACAAGTATTGCATCTCCATGGGGAGAAACGGGGAGACATGAAACTCTTTATTTGTGAACTGCTTCTCCAGGGGATTGTCAAACTGCTCCTGACCGATGACATAGATGTGCCGCTCTCCCCAGGGAGTGTTATTCACCTCAGCTACAACTGTTTGCAGCTTTTCATTCTGTTGATCAAAGCAGAAGTAAAATGAAACCGGATTCATCACAAATCCAAAATATCTCAAATGTGTTAACAGTCGAATTGCCCCTTCAGGTCGGGGGCGACCTGACTGAGTCACAAAGTCTCTCACAGATTCATCAAGAGGTACCCGCGGATCGCCGAGATGGTCTTCTCGACGGAAACGGGCTAATGCCATGCGCTGCGCGGACCAGCAAAAACGACCTTTGAAAACGGAGCCGAGTTCAGCCAGATCCAGATACATCAGGAAGATTCTGTTGCGAAAGCTGTGCTCGACGGGAGCATGGCGTCTGTGCCGAACCCAGCCTGTATAGATACCACTTTCCATAGATCTGTAATTCCCATTAATTCACGACAGACAGCCATGGCACTGTTCACGCCATCTTCGTGGAAACCATTTCCCCAGTATGCACCACAAAACGATGTGGAATTCTGATTGATCACTTCAGTCTGCCTCTGCTGCGCTGCCGCCCGTTCACTGGTAAAGATGGGATGCGCATATTCGATTTCGCGAATCACCTGCGCGGGATCAACCCGATCCTGACCGTTCAGAGTCACACAAAAAACCTGCTGCGACTGAATTCCCTGCAGCAGGTTCATCTGATAAGTGACGGTTGCTTTCCGGTTTTCTCCGCGAGGCATAAAGTAATTCCAACAGGCCCAGGCGCGTGGCGAGACAGGCAGCACTGATCGATCCGTATGTAGTTGAGCGATATTTTTCTCGTAGGGAAAAGCAGACAGAAGTTCCCGTTCAACTGGCGATGCCTGATTTCCTAATATGCGTAACGCCTGATCGCTATGGCAGGCAAAGATCACATGGTCAAACCGTTCGATCAATCCATCCCGCAGATAGACTTCGACCTGACTCTCACTGCGTGTCACAGAATTAACAGGTGAATTTAATCGAATGGAATTCGCAAACCCGGCCGTCAGTGATTTGACATACTGTTTCGAGCCACCACAGATGACACGCCATTCAGGTCGATTGCGAATCGCCAGAATGCCATGGTTCAGATAAAATTCGACGATGAACCGGACAGGGAAATTTTCAAACGTCCCGACCGGACAGGACCAGATTGCCGATCCCATAGGCAGAAAGTATTGATCAATAAATTCTGGAGAGTATTTATTGGCTGCTAAATACTCTCCCACGGTCAGTTGATCTGCATCAGACTGTAATAATTCGACAGACTGGCGATTAAACCGGAGAATATCGGCCAGCAAGCGATAAAACCGGGGGTTGATCAGATTTCGGCGCTGCGAAAAAAAACCATTCAAGTCAGCGCCACGATATTCCAGCCCCGATCGATCACACTTCATACTGAAGCTCATGGCAGTCGGTTGAGACTTGACCTCCAGTTCATTCAACATTCGGGTAAAGTGGGGATAAGTCTGATTGTTGAAGACAATAAACCCCGTATCGATTGCGTATTCCTTTCCCTCAATTTCGACATCAATCGTATTTGTATGACCGCCCACATACTGATTGGCTTCAAACAACGTGATCTCATGCTGGCGATGTAGAAAATACGCAGCAGTCAACCCCGAAATACCACCACCAATAATGGCAATCTTCATGAACGTGCCTCGGACTTCTGAGAAGAGATACTGCAACTTGAGTCATCACTCTGACATCGCCCCGTCAGGCTCAATCTTTTCTTCGCGAAGACGCCGTAAAGATAATCTAGACCCTGTGAAATACCGGGTAGGCGCGAGGGCCAGACAAGAAAACGAAACCCGACAGCCGCATAGAGACGCCGAAAGACTTCGACACCCGTAACCCAGGTGTCGTCTGGCAGCCTGGCATGCATTTCCTGCATGAACTCCTGCTGCGTTTTGCCATATTCTTCTGCTTTAAAACCGGGGCTGGAGATATCAGTGAATAGAATCCTGCAGTGACGGTCGAGACGCTTCAACATCCTGACTTCCCGCAAACAGAGAGGGCACGCTCCGTCATAGAATGCTTCCAGTTCATAACATGTATTTCGCATCCGGCTTTTCCTCAGAATTAGAGTTGAATGAACTTAATCGCAGACCAGTTCACGAATCAGATCCAGACGACTCCCCTCTGCGATGACTTTGAGCTTGGCGACTGCCCGCTGTTCCAGTTGTCTCACTCGCTCTTTGGAAATACCCAGTTGATCAGCCAGTTTCTGAAAAGTCAGAGTCTTGCGATGCTTGCCCAGAGCAAACCGGCTTTTCACAATCAACTGCTCGCGTTCGTCCAGAGTATCAATCGATTCATTCAGCAATTCCGAGAGCTCATCCCAGGTTTCAGTTCCCATCAGGGGATTTTTTACGGCCCCTGTTTCTTCCATGGAGCGTTCCGGAGGCAGTTGCTTATACTGTGCACGTTCTTTTCTGCGATTCGCAATTTTTCGATAGGCATAATTTGATACCGCATGATAGGCGTACGTGCTGAATCGAAATCCCCGTGAATAATCGAACTTGTCAATCGCTTTTAATAACGTCAGACAGCCATCACTAAACAGCTCGTCAAAAGAGACACCAGCAGTCATGCATTTTTTTACGATCGAGACGACCAGCCGCATATTGCGACTCAGTATTTCATCTCGCGCCAGTTGAGCCTGATGCAAGAGCTGTTCAATCTGGTTGAGCTGATCCTCAGTGACCCACTCGGGATCTAACTGCGACCGATACCGATTCGCTTTATATTTCAGATAATTAAAACAGCGAAACAGTCTTTGCTCCTCTTCAGCAGAAAGCACTTCGGCTCGACACAGTCGTGAAATTGTTGTCGAGGAACCAGAAGCAGAGCTCACCCGTGAAGAATCCAGATAAGATTCCGGGGAGCGAGACGCCATTCCATTCAGAATTTCCGATTCTGCAGCAGCATCTCCGAAACAGGGATTGGAAATAAACTCAATCTCCTGATCCAGCAGCTTGCGGGCTCGCAAGGCTAACGAATCAATACTACAAATATCATCTTCTTTTGAACATACGATCATGTTTTTCTTCCAACACAAGAGAAATCGTCATTACGTTCTTTTCAAACTATATGCATTCTCTCGATGGAAAACAACACAAAATTCGTTCATAACGTTCATTTTGGGATATCTCGTTCTATCTCCAGCAACAACAAATACTTATAAATGTAACTCTTGTCAGATCCCTGTGTGTAAACTAAGATTTGAGTATCCAATTAAATAAACATGTGTCAAAACGACCATATCGTTCAAACGAAGATGGTAAAATGAGCGAATTTTTAACTCCGAAACAGGTATCCCGGGCGATCCAGGTCAGTGAATCGTCGGTCAAACGCTGGTGTGACAAGGGAATCATTCCCACACAGTACACCGCAGGAGGCCATCGCCGGATTGCACTCTCAGAACTGGTCGAATTCCTCAGATCCAGTAAATACCAGTTGGTTCGACCGGAAGTGCTGGGCCTTCCCGCAACGACCGGGCAGACGGTCTGGGTCATTGACCGAGCGGCCGCCCATCTGACTGAGGCACTCCTCAGCGGAGATGAGGAACAGTGTCGTCAAATCATTCTCGATCTCTATCTGGCAGAGCATTGCATCAGTTCGATCTGTGATCTGGTTTTCGCAAGAGCGTTCAGCGATATCGGTGATCGCTGGCAATGTGGCGAAGCAGAGGTCTTCCAGGAACGGCATGGCTGTGAAGTTTCCTTACGGGTACTTCATGAATTGCGGATATTAATCCCCCCGCCTCCACCAGGTGCGCCTGTAGCAATCGGCGGGACGCCTGAAGGTGACCAGTACAGCCTGCCGACCACGATGGTTGAGCTGGTATTGAGGGACTCGAAATGGAATGCCGTCTCACTGGGAACAAACCTGCCCTTCCCGACCCTGCGCGCGGCAATCCTGCAGCATCGACCACGCATCTTCTGGCTCAGTGTCAGCCATATTAAAAATGAACCGGAATTCATCCGCGAATACACAGAGCTTTACGATGAATTTGGCCTGGATGTGGCTTTCGTGGTGGGAGGCCGTGCCATGACAGAATCAATTCGTCAACAGATCCAATATGCTGCCTTCTGCGATAACGTCCGGCATCTCGAATCATTTGCGCAGACCATTAAAAATGCTACGGAAAAAAAAGCGGATTGAAAGCAGTCACTTCGATGATTTCCATACACGTAAACGGCTCCGCAAATCGCCTCCCCTAAAAGTAAGCAGTCTTCAATCGACGTCATTTTTCAATTTTCTGATACTCCCCTCGGACGCGTTATATTATAATCTGTGATTGATAGCGTTATTCAGAGTCACTCAAGAATAAGCGGTTTCCAAAATCAACTTCAGTCAACGCCGAACCGGAGATGAAAGATGGCAATCCCCCATGTCCCTGAAGGCTATCATTCCGTCACTCCCTACCTGCTCGTTGAGGGGGCAGCAGAGCTGATCCAATTTCTGGAACCCGTATTTGAAGCCACACCGGTTCTCATCTCTTACCATGATGACAAAATCGGTCACTCCGCATTGCAGATCGGTAATTCCATGCTGGAATTGGCAGACACCTGCGAGGAATGGGGACAGAATTCTGCTGCCATTCCTTTCTATGTACCAGACTTGGATGCGACCTGCCAGAAAGCGTTAGCTGCAGGCGCAACAAGTTTGCGTGAGCCCGCTGATATATTGTACGGAGAACGGGGCGCCTCGGTCAAAGACCCCTTTGGAATTCAATGGCACATTGCGACTCAGACAGAAGAACTCTCCACCGAAGAACTGCATCGCAGAGCAGAAGAGTTCAAAGCACAACAGGCTCAGCAGCAACAATAATCCACTCAGGCATCTTTGTCTGATACCGGGATATATTTATTAAACAGCTCAGCGTAGTCTTCACGGACCGGACTGAACACATCCAGCACCACAGCAGGCCCGTCAACAGCGACTGCCTGATGAGGCATGTTGGGAGGAATAATAAACATCGCACCCGCTTCGACAACCCGGACTTCGTCTCCCATCGTCAGTTCCAGCTTGCCTTTCAATAACATTCCTCCCTGCTCGTGAGGGTGATGATGCAGGGGGACGACAGCGCCTTCATCCATTTCCAGATAGGAGAGCATCAGATTTTCCCCAAATGGTGTGCGCATTTTACAGCCGGGAAGGACTTCCAGGGGCTTTACGGATTTGATATCAATGAAGGGCATGTCAGAATCACTCCTTTATTCAATAGGATAACTGCTGTTCTGAAAGTCAGATCTACTTTCAAAATAAAGAAAACGTATCGGAATTGGTAGTCTGCTGAACCTGCTCTTACCTTTCTCTGTCTTTAACGGCTGACAGTCGACTTTTAATCTATCCCTGCAGGATTATACCATGTATGTACCTTCCTCGTTCGCAGAAACAGATCTGAAAACGCTGCATCGATTTATCGAGCAGCACAGCTTTGCCACCCTGGTTACCAACGCAGATGGCTCTTGTTTTGCCAGCCATCTGCCACTGCTGCTGGACCGCTCAGAGGGAGAATTCGGGCAGTTAACCGGCCATCTGGCAAAAGCCAATCCACAGGCGGGTCAACTCCAGAGCCAAAACCTGCTGACGATCTTCCAAGGGCCGCACGCCTACATCTCCCCGACCTGGTATGAATCGGAACATACTGTTCCTACCTGGAATTATCAGGCGGTACACGTTTATGGTTCCTGCACGCTTGAGACTGATCCTGGTCAACTGAAACAGATTCTCGAACAATACGTTGACTTCTATGAATCAGTCCAGACAGTACCCTGGTCGATACCCGATGCGGACACCGACTTCATCGATTCGTTACTATCGGCAATCGTCGGTTTCAGGATACAGATAGAGCGGATCGAAGGAAAATTCAAACTCAGTCAGAACCATACCGCAGAACGCCAGCAAAAAGTCATCAAGGCACTACAACAACAGGCCGGCGAAAACCAGCGGGCGATCGCTGCCCGGATGCAGGCCAACCTCCATCAAAACGGAAACGATTCGTCGGCCCGCTCCTAACGTGCGTACTCCACGGTGCGTGCTTCCCGCATCACCGTCACGCGGATCTCTCCCGGATAGGTCAGTGTGTCCTCGATGGCTTTGGCGATATCCTTACACATCTTTGCCGCCTCACGGTCATTCACCTGATCAGAATCAACGATGACCCGGACTTCACGGCCCGCCTGAATCGCATAGGTATGATCGACTCCCGGAAAACCACAAACCAGGGTTTCCAGCTCTTCCAGACGACGCACATATTTTTCAAGCGTATCACGTCGCGCACCGGGACGAGATGCGGAGCACGCATCCGCTGCAGCCACCAGTACGGTATAGATATAGTCCGGGCGGATATCATCGTGATGCCCAGCTGCCGCATGCACCACTTCCTGCGATTCGCCATAGCGTTTCAGTAACTGCGCCCCGACAGCAGGATGGCCGCCCTCCATCTCATGGTCCGCCGCTTTGCCGATATCATGAAACAGTCCACACCGCCGGGCGATGGTGCCATCCAGCCCCAACTGCTCTGCCATCATGCCGGTGAGGGCCGAAACTTCAATGGAGTGCCTCAACACATTCTGGCTGTAACTCGTGCGGAAATGCAGTCGCCCCAGCAAGTCGATAATTTTGGGGTTCACTCCCGAGATATTCACTTCCTGGCAGGCGTTCTGGCCCATCGTCAGTATGTATTCTTCGAGTTCCTTCTGGGTTTCTTCGACGACTTCTTCAATTCGAGCGGGGTGAATTCGCCCGTCATTGACCAGTTTCTGCAACGACATTTTACCGATCTGGCGGCGAACATTATCAAACGCAGAAACGACCACCACTCCGGGGGTATCATCCACGATCACATCCACGCCGGTCGCTTTTTCAAAGGCACGAATATTACGCCCTTCCCGGCCGATAATCCGCCCTTTCATTTCTTCTTCAGGCAGCTCAACGGTAGAAACGGTTGTTTCCGCCACATGCCCGGAAGCGAAACGCTGTACCGCCATGCCAATCGTCTCGCGAGCGATTTTATCACAGGTCTGTTTCAATTCGTTCTGATGCTTCATGATCAATGCACCAGTTTCATTTTTGAGATCATTATCCAGTCGATCCAGCAGCATCCGGGAAGCGGTCTCACGGTCCAGGCCACTGATCTTGAACAGTTCTTCCTGTTGTTTCTTCAGCCCCCGTTCCAGTTCCTGTTCGCGCGCTTCGACCGCTTTGGAGCGGGAGGCAAGCTTCGACTGTGTGGTCTGAATCATTGCTTCTTTTTTGAGATAATCAGCCTGCTGGTCTTCCAGAGCATTCTCGCGTTTGCTGAGTTTTTTCTCGACAGACCAGAGTTCTTCGCGCTGCTTGTTGATTTCTTCTTCCAGCGCTTCGCGACGCTTGAGCAACTCTTCTTTGACTTCCAGCTTCTGGCTTTTCAGCAGATTTTCCGAGTCGAGCTCAGCCTGTTTCAGAATCTGAGCATATGACTGGTAGGCAGATCCGCGACGGATCCGGTCAATGAAATATCCAATAATGACCCCGACAATGAACGCCAGGGTCGCTCCGACAGCGACTTCGGTTAACATATCTCAGGTGCTTCCTATGCGCCTATAGTGAAAGTCCCTTTCCTGCCAGATACCATTTGGCGTTAGTATGTGACAGAGACAAAATTGCATCTCCCTGATTTCACCTGTAATCGGTGCTGATCAGATCAATGCAAATCATGTTGTCAGGAATTTCATGAGAATGACAGGAGCGTCAGAGAGTCCCACAATTTGTCATGCCAGATAATAGAAATGAATTCAAAGGCATGCCGAAATCTCAAGCAGTCCAGAAAAAAGATCGTTCGCTCTCAACAAACAGTATGGCCCGTGCTTTTCCTGCTTAACGACGCTTAAAGCACCATCGGTCAGAGCGCACCTTGACTGGCACACGTAACCGCTGTTCTATCCCCAGACAAGACAAGACTCGACGCATCATTTCACTCACTTCTGTCTGCTGAGTCAGAGACTCAACCTGTGGATAGAAATCTCTCGCAGAGCGGGTCGATTTCTGTGGATGCATCAGCGTCGGCAATACGCGGACTGCTCTCGTGAGCAGGGCGTAAATTGCTAGAATTGTCTCATTGAGAATACCAAACATTGTTGATTCTCCAACTCAACTAAAACCGGGACTACGTTAGAAACTCTTAAATCACAAAGAGTACTCCACTTGAAGTCAAGTGTGATTACCCGCTTGTGACAATGCTCCCTGTCAAACTTTGAAATGCCGAAAGGAAACCTAAAAATAAATAAACAATGAAACTATTATGAAAAGCTGACTCCAGAACATCCAGAAAAAAACGACAAACATCTGCCAATTCGTCAAGTTCAATAACCATCGAATCGGGATCTGAGTGTGCGTGTAACTTGAATGACAGTGGAAACTTCTCGTAAAATTCCAATTTTATGGTAACAAGACATTTCCAGTTTCGATAGTATATAGTCAGAAATATTGTCCGAAAGTCCAATCTCGAACCGACACCTGCGGGGTGCCCCGCTTCCGGCTCCAACCCGCTTTGCAGAATTCCCGTTTCCGATGAATCAGTTTATCCAGGCAGTGAAACGCGGATTAATTACCTGCCGGATACGAATTCAGAATGCTCCAGACTCTGCCTCGAACAGTCATCCCGGGCATCATTTCCCTCCGCAACGCCTGCTGCTTGCAGTGTCCGGGGGAGCAGACAGCATGGCATTGTTACGCGCCCTGGAGTGTCTGGCCCGGTCATCAGAAACCCTGGTCTCCCCCAAAGAACTGGTGGTAGCCCACTTGAATCATGGCCTGCGAGGGACCGCCTCTGACAGGGATGCTGAGTGGTTGAAGCAGGAATGCCAGCGACTCTCAATCCCCTGTATCACCGAGAAACAGGAATTGAACCAGGGACCGGATACCGGCCTGGAAGAGCAGTGTCGCAAAGCGCGTTATGATTTTCTCACCCGGGTCGCCACAGCAGAACAGTGCTCACAAATTGCGGTCGCGCATACCCTGGACGATCAGGCAGAAACCGTTTTGCATCACATAGTTCGCGGAACGGGAATCACAGGCTTGAGTGGAATTCCACAAACCAGAGCGTTACAGCAGGGCCTGCATCTGATTCGCCCCCTGTTGCAGATCAGCCGCGAAGAAGTACTTGTATTTCTGAACGCATGTGGTCAGGAATTCCGGCAAGATGCAAGCAATTCAGATACCAGCTTCACCCGCAACCGGATACGGCATCAAGTGTTGCCTTTATTAAAAAAGGAATTCAATCCTAACGTCGTACAGTCTCTCCAGCGTCTGTCACTTCAGGCTGAAGAAGTGACCGGCGTCTTCAATTCCCAGGTCGACCAGCTCCTCACTGCAGCCACCCTGGATCGAAACCAGGAAACCTGGCGGCTGGACTGCCTGGTCTTGAACGACAGTTCCGATTACCTTGTCCGCCAGACTTTCCTGAAAATCTGGCGGGAAATGAACTGGTCCCGCAAACGGATGGGCTTTGATCACTGGCAGCGGTTACTGGAGCTTACCCAGACTGGCCAGAAGTTAAACCTGCCCGATCAGATTGAAGCGGAACGCCGAGATCGACTGCTGATTTTACGCAAACAAAATAGCGATCAGCGGTGATGCGCAGGGAATCTGATAAACATTCACATTCCTGCATACGTATTGTGGAAATCTCGATCCGGGTTGGTTAGAATCTGGCGTTGCTGATAACTGTCTGTTCATTGATTGATTTTCATTCCGATTTACAGTCACTGTCATTGTAAGCTACTGTCGTGTAATCAAGACCATTCAAAGTATCCATTCCTGATCCGCATTCGATCGATCTGCCTTTGAATTATCAACTCTTGCAGAACACGTTGCACCTGAATCACTCGCCCTCATTCATTCAAAGAAGTCGCAACTATGAACAACAATAAACCACTGTTTATTGCGAGTTTTATGACGCTCATCGCCGCCGGCGTGGGATTTGCCATTCGTGGAGGTATCCTGGGAGACTGGGGAGCCCAATACGGTTTCACCAAATTCGAACTGGGAACGATCACCGGGGGTGGACTGGTTGGTTTCGGCATCGTGATTCTGCTGGCCAGCTTGATTACAGACAATGTCGGCTATAAACCGATCCTGTTACTGGCCTTCATTCTGCATGTGTTATCTGCTTTGATCACATTTGCAGCTACTCCCGTTTTTGAAGCCGCCGGAAAAGATGCGACTTACTGGTGCCTGTATGTCGGCATGTTCATGTTCGCTGTCGCCAATGGCTTGTGTGAAGCGGTGATCAACCCCCTGGTGGCAACACTCTACCCCCACAAGAAAACTCACTACCTCAACATTCTGCATGCTGGCTGGCCCGGCGGATTGATTATAGGTGGAATCATCGCCGCCATTTATGCCAACATGAAAGAAACCACAGAGTGGCTCCGGTGGGAAATTCCTATGGCCGTCTTTCTGGTCCCGACTCTTATTTATGGTTTCATTGTCATCAAGCAGAAATTCCCACTCTCTGAAGCGAAGTCAGCTGGTGTCAGCTTTGGGCAGATGTTAATGACCTTTGCCAGTCCGTTGCTGATCTTCCTGCTCGTATTACAGGCGTGTGTCGGGTATGTAGAGTTGGGTACCGACAGCTGGATTGCCAGTATTACTGAATCCATCCTGGAAGGACAGGGCCCCGGCCAGGGGCTTTATCTCTTCATCTATGCGTCTTCAATCATGTTTGTCCTGCGGTTCTTTGCCGGCCCGATCGTGGAAAAAATCAATCCCCTCGGTCTGCTCTGTATCAGCGCCTGCTTTGGTGCTGTGGGACTCTACATGATTGGAACGTTTGAAGCAGCTATACTCATCTGGCTGGCTATGACCGTTTACAGTCTGGGAAAAACTTTCCTCTGGCCGACCATGCTGGGTGTGGTCGGGGAGCGGTTCCCTAAAGGGGGAGCTCTGACGATGGGTGCCATGGGAGGTATCGGAATGTTATCTGCCGGACTGCTGGGAGGACCGGGTATTGGCTATAACCAGGATTACTATGCAACTCAAAAACTGGAGCAACTCTCACCACAGGCCTACGAGCGTTATGCCGTTGCAGACAAAAGTTCCTTCCTGTTCCTGCCAGAGATCAAAGGTCTCGATGGTTCGAAAGTCAGTGTCCTCAAAAATGATGGCAAGGATCTGACAGAAGCAGTCGAAGTTCTCAAGAAAGAAAATAAACAGGACGCCAGCATCTCAGCACTCAACCAGTGGTGGCAGGGAGCTGAAAAATTTGCACCGAAAGACGAACCGGATGTGAAAGAAGCCGGCATTTACGGCGGTCGCATGGCGCTGAAGTGCACGGCACTCGTTCCGCTGTTCATGGCCTTTGGTTACTTTATCCTCGTCTTATACTTCCGCTCCAAAGGTGGATACCAGGTGGAAGTACTTCATGGCAAAGAACCCGAGGGAGAACACTATACTGGCGGGGTCGAAGGACCGGTGAAATAAATAACCAGATCCCCGAAACCAGGAACGACTTCCCGCCTGCGGGTGGTCGTTCTTTCTTTTTGATTCCTGAACAGAATTGAAAAGAGTGACAGGAATCCAAACGACACGAGGAACACGAATTCGCCAGTCACAGTGGGTTGACTTTCAGGTCAATTGCTGGATAACAGAATGATGTTTTCCGAGTGAACGAGAAGTATTTTATCTTTAATTAATTATCCGACCACAGGTACGCTCCCATGGATAACCCTTTTCCCGAAACTCAAACATTTGTCACGCATCTTGAATGTGGCATGCACCATGATCGTTACGAAGCAGATCAGTTGCACGGTCTTTCCAAAGCGGGAAAACCCCTGCTGGTTAAATATGACTTGGATGCGCTCGCCCAGGCAGTCACAAAGGAAGAACTGGCATCCCGCCCGGCAACGCTCTGGCGATATCGTGAATTTCTGCCGGTGCGCAAATCTGAAAACATTGTCAGCCTGGGGGAAGTCCACACTCCCCTAATCCCCGTTCCCCGCCTGCAGGGAGGTAACGGCACGGTCTGGATTAAAGATGAGGGTCGCCTCCCCACAGGTTCCTTCAAAGCCCGCGGACTCTGCATGGCAGTCTCGATGGCCAAAGAACTGGGTGTTTCAAAAGTCGCAATGCCCACCAATGGCAATGCTGGCGCCGCGCTGGCCGCCTATGGAACCCGGGCCGGCATGAAATCCTATATCTTCTGCCCGGATGACACACCGGAAATCAACGTGCGCGAAATCGCTGCCCAGGGCGCCCAGGTCTGGCGTGTGAATGGCCTGATCAATGATTGCGGCAAAATCGTCGGCCAGGGTAAAGAACAGGTGGGCTGGTTCGACTTTTCGACTCTCAAGGAACCCTATCGCATCGAAGGAAAAAAGACGATGGGACTGGAACTGGCCGATCAGATGGGCTGGCAGGTTCCTGACGTCATTTTATACCCGACCGGTGGCGGTACGGGACTGATCGGGATGTGGAAAGCGTTTAACGAACTCAAAGCAATGGGCTGGCTGAAAGGAAAACTGCCACGCATGATCGCCGTCCAGGCATCTGGTTGTGCGCCCATAGTAAAAGCCTACGAAGCCGGCGAAGAACACGCAGAACTCTGGCAGAACGCACACACGGTGGCTGCCGGAATTCGCGTCCCGGTTGCAGTAGGCGACTTCCTGATCTTGCGAGCCGTCCGGGAAAGCAATGGTTTCGCGACTGCCGTCGATGATGAACTGATCACCGCCGCGTTGGATGAATGCTCTCAGAAGGAAGGCTTCCTGATGTGCCCCGAAGGAGCAGCCACCTACGCCGCCTACAAACAGGAACTGGTCTCAGGCAGAATCAGCCCGGATGAAAGCGCCGTGCTGTTCAACTGTGCCAGCGGCTTGAAGTATGAACTCCCACCAGCCGACCAGTCGATCGACATTCATCAGCCGATTGATTACTCTCAATTTAATTGATCAACGCTGTAGTAGTAAAACGTTATTGCAGGAAGTAGAGACATGAGCGATGTTCTGGTAACAGAGAATATTCAAGGCGTGTCCATGAATCGTCTCATCCAGGAGCACGATGTCGAGTTCGATGCCTACCTGTGGCAGAATACCGATCTGCTCAAACAGAAAATTCAAAATACCCAGGCGTTGATCGTCCGAAATCAGACGAAAGTCAACCGCGAACTGATTGATGCGGCCCCCGAGTTGAAAATCATCGCCCGCGCCGGTGTGGGCCTGGATAATGTCGACACAGATTATGCCCGCGAAAAAGGGATCGTGGTCTGTTTTACACCAGACGCCAACTCGCTCTCGGTAGCTGAACTTACCATCGGACTGATGCTGGCTTTGATGAGGAAAATTCCGGAAGCACGCCAGGATACTCTGACGGGTGGCTGGAACCGGCTTAAGTTCACCGGCACCGAACTCTATGGTAAGTCGTTCGGGTTGATCGGCATGGGACGGATAGGTTCCCTGACAGCGACTCGCGCAAAAGCTTTCGGGATGAACATCCTCGCCGCCGACCCGTTTCTGAAAGCAGATGCACCACAGCTCAAAGAGTTAAACGCCACCCTGCTCTCTCTCGATGATCTGCTGGCTGAGTCCGATGTCGTTTCCTGCCACAGCCCCCTGACACCCGATACATACAAGATGCTGACTTATCAGCATTTCAGGAAAATGAAACCGGATGCTTTTTTCATTAATACTTCGCGCGGTGAGGTCGTTGATGAGCGCGGACTGACCCAGGCCCTGCTTGAACACAAGCTGGCAGGCGCTGCCTTGGATGTGCGGGAAACAGAGCCCCCCAAACAGAGCCCCTTAAACCAGATGGAAAATGTCATCTTAACCCCTCATATCGCCGCGTTTACTGTCGAGGCTCAGGAACGGGTCGTCGATTCCGTCTGTGAAGACGTGCGCCTGGTGATGAGTGGGAAAAAAGCAGTCAATGTTTTTGAACCCTAGCCCGAGAGACACAGCCTGATGCAGAACGAACTCAAAGAAGATAAATGGTATCACGGCATTTCGCGATATCAGTGGCTCGTTTTGACCATCGCTTCCCTGGGCTGGGTCTTTGATGTTTTCGAAGGCCAGATATTCGTCGCCAGCATGAACGAAGCCATGCCTTCACTGGTCAGCCCTGACACAACCAGGGGGCAGCAGGCACTCTATAATAATATTGCACTGGGTGCATTTCTGATTGGTGGGGCGCTGGGGGGAATTGGATTTGGCGCACTGAGCGACCGGATTGGTCGCAAAAAGACGATGTCTCTGACTATTCTATTCTACTCGTTTTTCACCTGCCTGTCCGCTTTTTCCCAGGACTGGTGGCAACTGGCTGGCTTTCGCTTTCTGGTTGCACTCGGCGTGGGTGGGGAATGGGCCGTGGCGAGTACGCTGGTGGCGGAATCGTTTCCCCCTAAGGCACGCGCGCGTGTCGGCAGTATATTCCATGCATCCAGCGTGCTGGGAACCTATCTCGCCATCCTCGCGGGAGCGTTTATTATCGGTAACGAGAGTATCCAAGAGTACGCCAGAGAAGTCGGATATCCCAGCCTCCCCTGGAGAATTGGTTTTGCCTTAGGCGTAGTGCCTTCATTTCTGATTATCTGGATCCGTCGCTCCCTGAAGGAGCCGGATTCGTGGCAGCACGCCCAGGAAACCTCCCAGACCGACGCCAGTAAGTCGATGGGAACTATCCTGGATCTGTTTCTGCCTCAATACCTGAAAAGTACCTGTATTGGTGTATTACTGGCCGCGATCGGACTGGCTACATTCTGGGGTGTTCACATCTATGGCAAAAATGTTTTCCTGAATGCAGTGAAAGCAGAGTATGTCGCAGAGTTCATACAGACTCACCCCGACTCCCCAGCCGAAGCAACTGCAACTTATTTAGGTTCAATGAAAGCGCCACTGAAACAATGGGAGATGCTGGGAATGTTCCTGGCAACAACCGGAGGTGGTCTGGGACTCCTGTCGTTCGGTCCCATTTGCGAGTGGTTTGGGCGCCGCGGGGCCTTCTTTCTCTTTCACGTGGGAGGACTACTCAGCTCGTTGTTATTATTTAACGGGCTTCATAGTGTGGTGCTCATTGGTTGCTTCCTGCCGATTTTCGGCTTTTTGACACTAGGAATGCATGCGGGATATGCGATCTATTTTCCGGAACTATATCCAACCCGGTTGAGAGGAACCGGAACGGGCTTCTGCTTCAATGCCGGTCGTATCCTGGCAGCCCCCATCCTGTTTATCGGAGGCTGGATGCAGAAAGACTGGAACTATACCTTATCACAAACGGCAACAATACTGAGTATGCTGTATATCATTGGTGCGATTCTGCCCTTCTTTGCCCGGGAAACCAAAGGCACTGAGTTGATGGAATGAGCAGCTTTTTCATCGAATCCTGTTCGTCAATCGTGACAGCCTGTCCACACGACCTGGAATTCGTTATTGTTGATTGAGACCGTTTTCTCAGGTTTTCCCGCCGCGTTCACTCCGCTTGACAGAGTCATGCAGCCTGCAAGACTCATTTTGACTTGTTCACGATTATGATGTTTTCTGATCCACAGTTGTGGTGTTTTGTTCTGACTGTTGTTTTTCTGTCTGCCTTCATCCAGGGAATCATCGGGTTCGGATATGCCATCGTTGCGATGGCAATACTCCCGTTAATGCTGGATTTCCGTGAAGCCAATCTTCTCGTAGCTTTAAGCATTGTCCTGCCTGTCATCTGGATCTTCTGGGCTTATCGGAAACATTCTCATTTCCGAATCCTGCTGGGTGCCATCCTGGGGTCACTGGTCGGATTACCCCTGGGCCTGCTGACGTTTACACTGATTGACCTGGATTACCTGGTGCGTGGAACAGGACTGGTGATTCTGCTGATTGTAATCGATGGTTTTTTCCAGAAAGACGTTCCCACAGAATCCGGACCTCCCCGGACCTCTCCCCTCTGGAGTAGCTTTGCCGGTTTCTGCAGTGGCTTCCTGGCTGGATCGACCAGTATTGCCGGCCCACCGATTGTGATCTACGCCATTCGTCAACCTTGGAACCAGGACCAGTACAAAGGCTTCATCTTCGGTTTTTTTATCCTGATTTCCATTACACG
>NZ_CAXAVM010000155.1:0-16854 GCF_963972345.1 uncultured Gimesia sp.
AATGCGACAAAATTCGTTGCAGAAAATGTT
The DNA here is from genome assembly GCF_963972345.1 of uncultured Gimesia sp. Lineage (NCBI taxonomy): Bacteria > Pseudomonadati > Planctomycetota > Planctomycetia > Planctomycetales > Planctomycetaceae > Gimesia > uncultured Gimesia sp. The sequence continues at coordinate 31 of NZ_CAXAVM010000155.1, forward strand.
TATTCCTTCGTGGTTACCAAAACGGGATTGCACCTTCTGGATCTGGAATTTGATCTGCCCGCCCAACAGACCGGATCATCCGGCAACTTTCAGTTGAACCTTCATCCTGTAGCCAGTGGACGATTGACGGTAAATCTTCCCAGCCCGGATGCAGAAATCAGCGTGACCGGAATTCGTACAACGTATCGCAAAGTGAAAGCAGCGGACAAAGCGACTCTCGAACTGCCGATCGACGAGGGCGGAGACATCCAGATTGCCTGGAGACCAGCCGAAGAGCGGGGCGCCATTCAGGGCATTATCCAATGTCAGACAACGCAGGCAGTTTTGATTCAGGATGCCGGTGTGCAACTTCAGAGCACGCATCAATTTCGGGTTCGCCAGGGTCAGATCAACCAGGCGATTTTAAAAATCTCCGAAGACCTGCAAATTCAATCGATTACCGGTCCTGATGTGGGCGGCTGGGAGATCATGGGGAGCGGCGCAGCCCGTCAGATCAAAGTCTTTCTGCGACGAGATATCAAAGAAACGACCAGTATCAAATTGATTGCGTTTCAATCTCTGTCAGTCGGGAAACAGTCCCGCAAACTGGAACTACCTCAAGTTGTTCCAGAAAATGTGACAAATGAAAATGGAACGATTGGCGTATACGCTCAGTCTCAGTTCCAGATACGCCCTGAAAAAATCAGTGGTGCAATTCAGATTGATACTGCCCAGTTTAATAATCCGGAGACATCAACCTCGGATTGGAAAGTCGATGGGCTGGCGCTGAAGCCGCAGTGGGCTTATCGATTCTCCCGCCGACCTCTCTCGCTGGAATTCTCCCTGTCACGACGTCAATCTGATAAGCAGGCAATTGCCGAACATTCCGTTTTTGTCTCACCTCGTAAGATAAGCCTTTCCAGTCGAATTCGATATCAGTTGAAAGGGATTCCGGAATCCACGTTTGTCCTGGAATTGCCAGAATCCTACCTGGTACTAAATGTGACTGCCACGGGCATGGATGACTGGTACGTGATTGAACAGAATGCGGATGACATGCGTGTTCTGGTCGTTGAATTTGCAGAGCTCAAAACCGATCAGGTAGAAATTGTCTGTGAAGGGGTCATTCCGCGGGATGCCAGTCAGAGTAAAGCAGAAGTAATGATTTTGACGCCTCTGGAAGTCTCTGCAGTGCGCAGTGATCTGGCAATCTGGTGTGATGATTCTCTGGTGGCCCGTGCGCCCGAACTGGAAGACTGGCGTGCCATTTCTGCGGAAGAGTTGCCGGCGGATATGAGGTCACAGCAGTCTCGTTTACCCCAATTTGCGTTTCGTTCTACAGCAGAGTTGCCTGAATGGATCAAACTGGATCTGGTGCCGGCACAACCATCCATTACAGCCAATTCCCTGGTAATGACCACGGTCGGAAATGTTTCGGTAAGTCATACCGTCGCGATTCGCTGGTCGATTCAGGGAGCGGCGACAGACACTCTGTCATTTACGACGCCTCTGGAACTGGGTGAGCATCTTGATTTTCGCGGCGATGGAATTCGCCAGGTAGATAAACGGGTCATTGGTGATGCCGTTGTGCAATGGACCGTTCATTTGCAGAATTCCGTAGAGGGAGCTTACTTCATCACGGCGGAATCTACGCAGTCCCCTCCAGCGTCAGAGCAGATTGATATTCCCCGGGTGCGTGTGATGAACACCAGTGGGCTGGTTGATCCGCAAACCACGGAACTGGAAACACAACAGCATTATCTGATGATGGTAAATCATTCCTGGGCTCGACTCTCCCTGATGAATCCGGAGAGTGTGGTCTCCGTCAGCCGGGATGAAATGCCCTTGCAGATTATTGACTCCCTGGCCAATCAGGCGATGCTGCTGGCACGTATCATCGAGACGGCAAATCCCCCTCAGTTTCAGATTCAACAGTTTCAATCGGACCAGGGAGCTGCTGCCGCCGTAAACCTGTCGGAACTGACCACAGTGCTGGCACATGACGGCAGCTGGAAAACGCATGCTGAATATCGGATTCGCAATCGATCTCGTCAGTTTCTGGCGATACGGATTCCTGAGAAGTCTCAAATTCTGAGCGCGTTCGTTAAAAATGTTCCCGTGGCTCCGGTACTCTTGAAACAGGAAACAGAGAAAGCAGGTAGCGAACAACAGATCTATCTGCTGGCACTTCCCAAAACGAGTGCCGCCGATCTCTCATTTGGGGTGAATCTGGTTCTCTCAGGGCGGTTGTCCAAGCCCTTGCCCCAGGGCGCATTTCGCTGGCAGGCGGATGTGATTGATCTACAACCACCCCAGGTGGTGCTGCCTGCGGAAAATGCGGAATATGGTATTCCGGTCGCACAGACCCGATGGAACGTGTATATCCCGGATGATTATTCTGCCACTCCCCGGCTGGATGATCCACGCACTAACATGACTCCTGTTGAATCTCATCAGGCTCAGGAAGACACATCGCTGACCAGCATGGTGAAGGATGTAGAGAACCTGTATTCGGTTTACAGCAGCAGTAAAAGTGATCGCGTTCGCAGCCGTGCGATCACCAACCTGAAACAGCTGGAAAAGAAATTAGATTCCGGATTACAGCAGGGGCAACAGGGCCAGCGAATCAAACAGCAGATCAGTGAGATTCAGTTAAAGGAGCAGCAGCGACAAGCCCAGAAAGAAAAACTGTTAGGTGAAGCTAAGGATGCGAATGCAGATGGTCAAGTTGATTTCGATTCGGAAGAGACTTTCAATCAGCTGGTCATCGGAAATAATGCTGCACTGTTTGAAGCGAACAGGTCACAGAATCAGTCCTCACAATGGGGGTTACAGCAGGCAGGGACTCCCATCGGGCAACCAGGACCGCCGAATCTTCCATTAGGAAGTTCCAAGAGTTTGAAAAGTCATACTATTCGAGGTATCGGTTCAAAAAATATGCCCAAACCAGTTGATTCTTTCGGCGTTGACGTGAATGGCGTTGATAGCCGTGCGCTCCGACGCCAGCAGAGCCTGCAGAATACGACTGACCAACTGCAATCACAGATGAGACCATTGCAGGAAGAAAAGAAACTCGGGCTACCTGAAATGCAATCGCAGGCCCGCACTGAATCAGCGAAATCCAGAACGTTGGAAGCGCTGGTTGAGAAATTTAATGATTCGGTTGATCAGCGACGCTATGAAGAAGCGGAAGCGATCGCGAAACAGGCAAAAGAACTTGATCCTCAGAATCCTGTGGCCGAAACTATGAAATACAAATCAATGTTCCTGCGACGGGGAGCAGCCAACAATGCCATAGCTGACAATAATGAAAGCAACGTCTGGAATCAATTGAATGATGTGGAAGAGTCATTGGCAGATGCCTATGATCCTCAACGTAAACCACTTACCGGTGGTGGAATAGGTGGGGGCGTTCTGTCGGCTTCAGAACCCCTGAATGAGAAACGAAAATCATCAAGTGGAAAATCGCAGTCGCAACAGAATCCACTGGAAGGCTGGACACAGGCGGGTGGGATATCGTTGGAATTTGATATTCCATTGCAGGGACACAAACTCGAATTCAAAAAAATCAGCGGTCAACCTCGTTTGGCACTAGATGTGCGACCCGATAATACTTTGGAGTTTGGCGCTGCGTTGATATGGACGGTCGTCTGGATTGTAATCCTGGTTGCCTTGCTCTGGGGACTGCCTCGGATTGTTCGATCAGAGGCAGCACAAAAATGGCTGGGAATCACTCTGGTGGTGATCGGTCTGGTCGGCTGGTTATTCCTGGCTGGTGGGATTGCCAGCTTTGCCATAGCCTGCTTTCTGATCGGTGCAATCTGCCTGTCTTGCCTGTATGTAAAGCGAACCGCTTGAAATTGTTTGTTGATCTGTTGTATCTTGCTGTTAAGCAAATGAACTTCATTCAGCACTCCCATCTCAGAGGCAATTATGACGACAAAAATCACCTGGCTGGGGCATTCGTCCTTTCAGATAGAAACCGCTGGTAAAACTATCCTGCTGGATCCATTTTTCACCGGAAATCCTTCTGCCATCCTGGAAGCGGCAACGGTTGAAGCCGATGCCATTATAGTCAGCCACGGTCATGGTGACCATGTTGGCGATACGGTCGATATTGCCAAACGGACCGGTGCATTGGTGATTGCCAACTTTGAGATCATTGAATGGATGGGAAAGCAGGGAATTGAAAACGTGCATCCGCAGCATATCGGCGGGGCACACCAATACGACTTTGGGACAGTCAAGCTGACAATTGCCCATCATGGTTCCATGCTGCCGGACGGAAGTAACGGAGGGAGTCCCTGTGGTATCCTGTTGAAACTGGACGGCGGAACCATTTACTTCGCGGCGGACACCGGTTTGTTTTATGACATGAAGTTGATCGGTGAAGAAGGCATTGATCTGGCGATTCTACCCATTGGTGATAATTTCACCATGGGGCCGGCAGACTCGGTCAAGGCAACAAAACTGATTCAACCAAAGCGGGTATTACCCATGCATTATAATACCTGGCCGCTCATAGAACAGGATGCTTCCGCATGGGCCGATCAGATTCGCGGACAGACTGCTGCGGAACCAGTGGTGCTGGATCCGGGTGGATCCTGCTCACTCTGAGGAAGGTGATATTTCATCTTTCTCCAGATCCAGGCCGACCTGTATTTCATCGCCTTCAATGCGCACCGGGTAGACCGGCACCTGCAGTTTGGATTTGGGATTGTCCAGCCAGGTGCCCTCTTTGATACAGAATCGCCAGGCATGCCACGGACAGGTCACAGCTCCCTGTTCATCCACATAACCGGTGGAGAGGGGCGCGCCCTGGTGGGGGCAGAAGTCATTGATGGCCGTGTATTGACCTTCTTTGAGAAAGACGGCAATCATCAGCCCTTCGACATGAAAAGCCCGGCCTTCTCCTTCAGGAATGGTACCGGTTTTCGCGATGGTATGGTAAGTGGTCACTAAATCTACTTTCTGCGGCATCTGGTTCGAAATGAACTGACAGGTGTCCTGAGACTGCCAGAAGAGGGGAATTATAGTCAGTCTCTCGCTCAAGATAAACCGGAACGGATCAGAACCCGGAACCAGGCATCTCCAGTTTATCCCTGCTGTTTCCCGTGCCGGGCCGCCTGTCGAATTTCGGCCAGTCTGCGAATCAGGTCACCCATCTGATGCCGTTTGATCTTTTTGGATTTTGCAAGTGCGGAAGCCTGCTTCAGGAAGTCGGTGATTTGTTCGGGATCGGTATTCATCCGCCGCGCAATCGGGTCAATCACACGATGTTCTTTTCCGCGAAACTGTCTCAGGTGGAGTTCGGTAAATAACTGTTTGAGATAGGAATACAGCAGGGCGCGGCCATTTCCATTTTTGAAATGCAGATTCCCGACATTGTCTGTATGGGAAACGATATTATGTCGTGGCAGGATATGGGAAGAGAGAATGGGACCGAATCGCGTGCTATGCCACCAGCCGAAAATCAATAAAGTGATCAGCAGTTGAATTGTCAACGGGCGGAAAGTGGGGTCGATCAGTAACGCGACAACCTTAGAGGTTCCGGAAGCATTCAGGGATTCGTCGACAACGAAAAAATCAGGCGCTCCAGCTGATTCAATCAGCCGAAAGGCGGGAACACTGCCTCCATCAATCATTGACTGGTTTGAGAATATTTTAGAGGAAGCTGCGACAACGATTTCTCCTTCACCAAATTTCTGTCGGATTGCCTGTTGTGTTTCACCAACGGAAATGAGTTTCTGACCTGATTCAGAGATTATCCGGGCATTTGTCTGCCAGATAATTGAGGGGGCATCCGGGAATACAGTCGTCGCCTGTCCCTCCAGCAGGCTGTGTTTATCCTTCAGAATTTCCAGCAGGTCAGAAGAATCGATTTTCTTCTCATCATCTTTGTCTGCTTCTGTTCCCTGTTTTTCAGTTTTTACGACAGGCAGATTTACCCGTTCTGTTTCATCCAGATACTGCACCTGAATATTCAGCGCCTCGATTTCGAATTCTGGATGTGACTGATTCGCTGTCATAACCAGATGACCGCCCTCTTCTACCCAGGACAGGATGGCAGACCATTCCTGGGGACTGGGATAGCGGGCGGGACCCAGCAGGCAGAGGGTTTCATCATAATCTAAAGACTGCAGAAACACGGAGATTGGAACTCGGTTTCGTTCCGTATTGTAGGACTCCATTTCGAGTAACAGAAAAAACGCTTTCTTTCCACTGGCTGACGCACTGTATGTATCGTCGAGCGCGCCGGTGCCCAGTTCTGGAAACCAGAGATGCAGGGGAATGAGCAGACAGAGAAAAAACAGCCAGACCCAGCCGGCGTTTCTTCGCTCACGCTTGTTTCTGGAAGGCTGATTCATAATGTTTCAATGTACTTTCAAAGTGTTCGCGGGTGGCCTGACGTCGGCCAAAACCCAATGGTTCATAAGTTCGAATCATCTGCCGCAGCGAATCGCCGGGCAAGCAATGAGGCCGTGCAGCACGGATATAATCTCGATAGGTTAAACCTTTACGAAAACGGATCCAGCCTGACCGCTCAATATAGCTCATGGAGCCATACAGCAGCTGGATGATGGCGTTATGGTAATCGCCTTCCTGTGCCAGCGCTTGCGCACGTTGCAGGTAGAGAGAAGATTCGCGCTCTGCTGGAGAGACGATTTCGTCCAGAGTGAGACTACCTTGCAGATCCGGATTGACGGCGGGTTTTGTCGATTTCCCTTTCCGTTCCAGGCTTCTCAGGGAACGAACCAGCAGGTAGAGAATCAGACCACATGTGACAATGACACTGACGTAAGCCAGAAACTGCAGTACATTTCCAATCAATGCACCAAAAACGGGATCAGAGGGCTCTTGTAGCTCAGTTTCAGGCTCTTGTTTAAACAGTTCATCCAGCTCAAAAGGTGCATCTTTCGTGATATCCCGTTCTCTTGTCAGATGGCGAAATTCAGTTCGGCTGAGTATCTCTTTCATATCCTCTTTCAGCATGACCTGGTCTGGTGAGGACATATCAATCGAATCTACTTCAGGCGGCTGAGAGAAAACGGGAGGCACATACCCCGTCAGGCAGAGAAATACCAGTACCAGCTTCCGGAAGCTGTTTCGAATCGAGCCAGATGGACCGTTCATAGCACTGCCTCTCTCCTGGTCAGTCTCTGCGAAACTTCGTTCATTCGTAATTCCATATCCCAGCAGTCGTAGCGAACGCGTAGATCAATATAGGTGAAAAACCAGGCGAGACGACCGATGGGGTAAATCAGCAGAATGAAGCCGATAAAGACCGTTAAAACCCGGGGATCGGTACTTATCAACAGCAGAGCATTGGAAATGGGGTCCCCGATATTGTCCGGATCAAACGCATATGGCATCTGCCCGATCAGGATATTAATTTCCAGCAGGGTGTAACAGAGGTAGTCGAATGTAATAAACAGGATGCATGTCAGCAGATAACAGAAGAAAAAAGTCCATAAGCCGCGCCAGAACAGGGTGCTGAAATGCGTCGAGATCAGATCCTTGGTCCGGTGGTCATGGGAGTTCTCTTCCTGTGCCGCAATTCCGATATACTTCAAAGCAGCCTGTTCCACTCGAAACCCGTTTCGTAATACCAGCCAGATCCCGGGGAAAAACAGGTAAAGGATTCCCAGCATACTCGTCCCAAAGGTGTCGGTATAGAACAGTAGTGCCGGGCCGATAAACAACAGCGCCCGGTCAAGCAGACAGCGCAGCATAAGTGGAATCATGCGGGGCTGGAACTGTCGATTCAGACTTGCCATCCCTTGTGTATTTCCGAATGTGAATAAGGCAGAATTCCAGGTGAGCAGAACACCCAGGGGGCTGGATGCAAAATAAGCAACGGTGACAGCAGTTTTCATTTCGATCAGAAAATAATAACTGAGCAGATATACCAGCAGACAGGCAGGTAAAGCGACCACCGCCCACAGCTTGAGAACGGGAATCAGAAAACGTCCATAGAAGCGGATTGCCAGGTCCAGGCAGTTAAAGGAATTCCTGGGGACCAGCGCCACATTCATCCGGTGAAATCTCATTGAGGCGGATCTCCCTTCCGGGGTGAAATACTCAAGCTGTGTTGGCGTGGCAAACGATTGTCTGCCTGTAATCCGGCGAAAGCCAGATAGCAGAATACAATCAGCCACAAGCCACTGCCGACAAGATATTTCACTTCGTTCGGAAAGTCCGCAGGGGACCAGAACGCTTCAATCATGGCTGCAATAACCAGCATGGCAGCCGCTCCGCCAGCAATTTGAACAGCTTCCAGGCCTCGTACCTGGAGTGACTGAAAACGGGTACGCTGTCCAGGATGGATGATAGCATTCCCCAGCATCAGTCCTGCGCCTCCGGCAACAGCAATTGCCGTCAATTCGAAGGACCCATGGGAAATGACAAAGCTTAAAAATCGTTCGCCATTTCCCTGGCTGATAATATATCCCGAGACGGCTCCCAGAAAGATTCCATTAAATAACAGCGTATAAACCGTACCGATGCCTAACAGCACACCCAGGGCGAAGCATTTGAGTGCGATCCCCACATTATTGTTGATATAAAAACCTGCCATGGCTGCACGCTGATCACCAAAAGAACCGGTTTCGGGTTCTTCTGATTCCTCTGCCTCTTCATGGTTCTCAGTCTGGTTTTCAGTGTCAGAGTTGAGACCACCTTCTTCGCCATACATCTGGTCAAATCGAGTCAGATATTCTTCCGGAATGATGCGCGATGCCAGTTCGGGATTATTCTGGATCACGCACCAGCTCACGCTCATTGGCACGAAAAACAGCAGGCAGGCAGTCAGAAAATACCCGATATTTGCCCGAAACAGTCTCGGAAACTCAAAAGCCAGATAGCGATACACCCCGGCGATATTAGCAGGGGGAGCGCTGTAAAACAGGTTATGACCGCGGGCTGCCAGATCGTTCAGATAGGAAATCAACTCGTGCCCCCAGCCACGGGAGCGGATGGTGGCCAGATCGTGTGATATTTCACGCAGCAACTGGGAAAAAGTGGAGATCTTGTCTGCAGGAAGTTTGGAGAGGGATTTACTGGAAGCCTCTCTCAGAAATTTCTCGAACTTGATCCAGTGAGGTCGACGCTGTTGAATGAATTTGTGCTTATTCATAAAACTCCCCCTCTGAAGCAGACCGTTTTTGGTATTCGTCCACTAGTTCCTGTTCTTCGACTGTCTGACCGAAGCTGAATGTTTTATATACGGAAGCCAGAAACGCCATCGGGTACTGAGAGACTTTTTTCTCATCTCCTGAATATTGCAGTCGTTTTGCCAGTCGCTGAGCCAACTGAGATGCCAGTGCATGTCCCCGTTCGTAAGTGAGTACATGTCGACGGCCGATAAATTCATCAATCAATGAGAGAACTTCATCGCGGGGAAGAAAGCTGCCAATCTCATTTTTATCGAGCGGCTTGATCTTATTTAAAATAATCGGCTTTCGAGGCAGAGTAAGAGAACGTTCCTGGATCACGACTGTACCCGCTACCAGATCCCCCAGTCTCTGAAAACGGCGTGTCAATAACATGGAGGTCACGCCAACACCGTACAGAATGATTGAGTCAGCGCTACGAGCCAGATTTCTCAACAGCGAAGGCCAGAAGGTAATCGGGTATCCCCCCTCTCGAATGACGCGCAGACCACAGGCATGTTTACCAATGGATTTGCCTTTGAAGAACGTTTCGGAGATGGTGTAGTAGCCCCAGGTGTTGAGAAACATGATCACAAGGAACAGCCCCATCATCGCACCGGGCATCATCACACCCGACAGGGGGGCAATGAAAAAAATTAAAATTCCGACGAGCATGATCGACCGAATCATGAAATCAATCAGGTAGGCGACGTAACGTTGTGATGGACCGGCGAGCTGATATGACAGTACCACGTTTTCCGGGGTCTCCACCTGCATTTCCAATCCGAGAAGCGATCTTTCACCCTGCTGGAAGGACTCCGGGTATTCGGCTGAGACGGGATTGGTTTCGTTTAAGGTGATCGTCGATTCCATATCAGGCTGCTGCTGGATCTTGCTGGTAAACGGTGAAACAGGAACCCTTTGAAGACTCTGGCGGGCTCATTGATTATAAGTCATAGTCAGCCGCGTTATCTATACAAAGATGAATTTTTATCAAAACCGGTAATCACGGTTTTCTTACAGTCAACCTGATGGATATAATCAAGCTGTAACAGACGGGCAAACACGTGGCGTATCATCCGCTTGAATCATCTCGGTTGCCGTGGGAAAGCTGGAATTCGGTTCGCTTATTCCACCGAGAAGCAGTTCGCGATTGATGGTACGCATTTCATATTTGATAAGTCGATTGTGACTGAGAGAGGAAACATTAATGCCCACTTATAACCACATCCTGAGGACCACCGGTTTCTGGATGCTGCTGTTCATGGTTTGTGCAGGAACCAGCCAGGCAGCGGACTCACCGTTGTCGGCAGCGAAACAGCAGCAACTGAAAAAAATCCAGAAGCAGGGGGTCAACTTCCTCAAAAACAGCCAGCTGGAAGACGGGCTCTGGACTACAGAGACCGTTCCCGGGATCAGTGCGCTGGTGACCACGGCTCTGCTGGAGAGTGGTGTACCCGCCAGTGATCCTGTTGTTGCGAAAGCACTCAAACGATTGGAAGGTTATGTCCAGAAAGATGGCGGCGTGTATTATGAAAAAAGTAATCATCGCAACTACGAAACCTGCATCTCCATCATGGCATTTCATGCTGCCAACAAAGAAGGCCGCTATGACAGTACGATCAAGAACGCCGAAAAATTCTTAAGAGGTTTACAGTGGGATGAAGGTGAAGGGATCGAGACTTCAGATACCGCTTATGGCGGTGCCGGTTACGGCGGACATTCACGCCCTGATTTATCGAATACGCAATTTCTGATCGAAGCCTTACATCAAGCGGGTGCCAAAGCAGATGATCCAGCGATTCAGAAAGCGCTGATCTTTGTATCCCGAACGCAAAACTTGGAGTCCGAATACAATACGACTCCGTTTGCCTCTAAAATTGATGATGGCGGCTTCTATTACACTCCCGCTGCTGGTGGAACATCACAGGCCGGGAAAACACCCGATGGGGGACTGCGATCCTATGGCAGTATGACCTATGCCGGCCTGAAAAGTATGATATATGCCGGCGTCGATGAAGATGACAAACGGGTAAAAGCAGCAAATGAATGGATTCGTCGTCATTACACGCTGAAAGAAAACCCCGGTATGGAATCGATGGGACTGTACTATTACTTTCATACATTTGCCAAAGCTCTGGATGCGATGAAAGTAGATCAGTTTATAGATGCTGAAGGTACGCAACATAATTGGCGGGCTGAACTGATCGAACGGCTGACCAGCCTGCAACAGGAGAATGGCAGCTGGACCAATAAGCAGAAACGCTGGTACGAATCAGATCCGAATCTGGCGACCGCATACGCGCTGCTGGCATTGTCTTACTGTCAGCCTGCGAAATGAAAAACTGTTTCGAGCGACCCCGTTTCATGCATCAGGTATGAAACGGGGGAATCTCGGCAATGTTTGAACCATCAATCATACCAACGACATATTTTGCCACCTGCTTCACGATCTCGTCGATCATCTTCTGGCCGGCTTCTGGTGTGGCTTCCAGGGGTTCTTTATCTTCCTGGTCCTGCATCGCATCATGGCGGACATTCTCCGGGAAGGCGGCCATTGCGAAAGCCGTCTCAAATTCCTGGGCGTGACCGGGCCAGCGTTTTGTTTTTAAATTTGCCAGCGCGACTTCTTCAGGCAGCAGATTCCAATAGGATTCGAAATGCAGGTTGATTTCAAGTCGCTGCTGGAACTGCCCCCACATACCCAGGCAGGGGGCGATATTTCCGCCATGTCCATTTAAAACCAGGATATTTGTGAATCCTGCCTGATGCATACTGCGAATGGTATCAAATAAAACACTCAGCCAACTGCCCGGGAGTGCAGTCAGGGTACCCGGGTGTCGCATATGATGTTCGCTGATACCAATATTCATCGAAGGGGCGACAATCACTTCCGGCGAGAGCAGTCTGGCAGCTTCGGTTGCCACCAGCATCACACTCCGCCAGTCGTGTTCCATCGCCAGGTGCTCCAGATGTTGTTCTGTTGCTGCCACGGGAATAATGCAGGCTTTCAATTCACCGGATTGCATTCGTTCGCGAAATTCCCGGCGGGTATGTTTATGGAGCAGAATCTCTTGAGCAGAAGCGGGATCAGTCATGGTTCGACCTGAGAATAAAGTTGATGTAAGAGGCACGTTTCAGAAACAGTTGAATTCAGAAAGAATCGAAAGTCTGGATGGGAAGGTCACCGGTTCAGCATTTTTCCATTACCTGGTAACCGGGGAAGCCAAAGCCCAGTTGTCGATAGGTTGATTGAGCGCGTTCATTTTCTAATTCCACGTAGAGCCTGAGCCCTACCACATCCGGATTGGATTCTGCCAGCGACTGTACGTGTTGCGACAGGCGTTGAAAGACTCCCTGGCGTCGATAGTCGGGAGAGACATAGACACTCTGGAACCACCAGAATTCACCATTCCGCCAGTCGCTCCATTCCCGTGTGAACATGATCTGGCCGACGACTGTATTCTGATAACGGGCTACAAAATACTGGCACCCTCGTGCATCCCCCAGAGATTCCAGAACCCCTGTGCGTACCAGTTCCGGATCCAGTTGTTTGGATTCTGTCTCCAAAGCCAGTTGAATATTAAAATCGGCAATGATGTCACAGTCTTCCAGGGTTGCCTGATCGATTTTGATGTCCAGCATAAATAAGGTGCCCTTGCTTGGTATGGCTCGTGTCTACTGCTGCGGATAGCAGGGTCTGGCATTGTCATTGGTATCAAACAGTTTGTGATCAATTAACTCTACTGCAGTCGGGGTCAGATTTTTATTGTTGAGGCTGGAATTTTCTGAATTGTTTGAGCATTTATCAAATAAAGAAGTAATTTTAAATGTCAATATGGCGATATTAGGTATTACAGCATAAATGGTTTTGCAAGGATGCATGGCTAGACCACACAGGATGTGCCTGTTTTACGTCCATGTTTAATCATAACGCTGGGAGATAGAGCCTTGAGAAGTTCAGGGGAACGACAATATCGATTGGATACCAACGCCCGTATTTCGACATTCCAGAATACCTGGAGTATTCTCGCTGTCGGAGTCGCATCAGGCCTGTTGGGTATGTATTTTATGGTCGCACGGCCGATGCTGAGTCAGATCGGTCAACTGCAGACTGAACTGGTCGCAGTTCAGCAGGATATGGATAAACTGGTTGGTGCAAAAACCAGTGCCTGGCAGGTCAATAATCTGTTGACCGTTCTCAACTCTCAGGCGAAGCAGCTGACAGAAGCGAAGTCGGCCATCGCGGAAATCCGGGATCTGAGAATTCTGCTTGAAACAGAATCAGAGCAGACTGAGAAAACGCTGGCCTCGTTCCAGAAGATCAATCAGTTCCAGAAGCTGGTGCTGGAGCAGAGCGAGCTTACTCCCCAGGCCCGCAGTACGCTGGATGAAATGCTGGTGATGCAGGATCAGCTGGCTTCGCAGGACACTCAAACCAGAGCGATCCATACCACTCTGGATGAGATGATTAAACTCCAGAAGCTGGCTGCAGACCAGACCGGCGGTATGAAAGATGCCCAAACGGCATTCAATGAGTTTCTGCAGTTCAAACAGCAAATTGTCGATCAGTCGCGGCAGCTGGATGTGGCACGTGAAAACAGCCAGAAGATGATTGCCCTTCAGGACAGTCTGGTCGCTCAGACAGAACCTCTGGCGGCTGCCCGGAAGAGTGCACAGCAACTGGTATCACTGCAGGAAACGCTGACTGACGAGAAGCTGAACGTGGATGTTGCTGGAGAAAATCTGCAGACGCTGATGACGATGCAGACCAAACTTCTGGCAGAAACAGGGCGTGTGGTTGATGCTGTCGAAACGCTGGAAGTGCTCGGCGATCTTCAGGACCAGGTCAAAGAGCAGGTGGCTTCGATGCAGGGTATGCGACGTGAACTGCTCGACGTGATTCTGATGGAAAGCACGGTTGCCAAAGCAACGCGGATTCTTGAGCCCCTGGCCCAGTTGGGAAACCTGAACCGGTTGAGCGATGCCGAAGTCCGGGAAGCGGCTCGAGTCATCATGGATCAGCGAGACACCCGCATTGGAAAGCTGCCTGCCCAGTTTCGTCGGATTCATCGCGAGCCAACCCCCTCGCGGACAACGAAACTGATTCTGGATGGTGAGCCCGTCTTTAGTGAAGAATCTGACAGCGGTACTGTGGAAGAGAAGCTGGTTCCCACACCGCCCGCTGAATAAGTGTGAACAGTCTCCTGGCTGAAAGTGGCTTGAACAAAAACAGGGCATGGATGATCCGTGCCCTGTTTTTTGTATTCACAAACTGATCGTGCAAGAAAAGTTATTTATCTTTCTTTTCTTCCGGTTTGGCTTCCGGTTTCGATTCTGGTTTTTCTGCTTTGACGGCTGGTTTAGGTGCTGTTTCTGGCTTGGGTGTTTCCGGTTTTGACTCTGTTTTGGGTTTGACAGATTTGAATTCAATGGTACCGGACACAGGAACAGATGCGACCTGGAAGACATCTTTCGAAAGCTCGCCCTGAACGAAGACGACAAATTCCAGATGCTCCAGTCCCAGTGGTGCACCTGTGAAATTAGCCCCTGATTTTTCCTCAAAGGCAGACAGGTAATCCGTCAGTCGGCCTTTGAATTCGCTCAGAGGAATCGTTTTATCCAAAGCCAGTTTCCCATCAACGGCAGGAAAACCATTTGGTTCGCTTAACATGGAACGGACAATCATGTCATGAATGTTGATTCCATTAGGAGCTTCAAACATCAGTTCTTCTTCTGCAAGGACTGCTACCAGACGAAGTGGTTCTTTAATGTCCTTGATACCGGTCGCATTTGCTTTCAGCACCAGGTTGCCATCTTTGGCAGATGCTGACAATTCGATTTTTACATCGGTGTTTTCAGAAAGTGCCGGGATCAAAGCTTCGAGCAGTTGATTGTAGGATGATTCAACCTGTTCGATGCCACCAGCGACACCCTGGACTGCCTGGCCATTTACATTGGTAGAAGGGGTTCCCCCATGATTGTAGAGAATGAAGCGGGCTTCTGAATCGGTATTGGTCAGGGGATCGGGAGCAGGAATATGCTGGTGATACCGCAACACAATTACCTTGGATTGGGGAAACGCTGATTCGATGACACCTGTCGCCAGGTCAGCGGCGACACACGGCGGACAGGATGCGCCTGTGAACAGTTCGATCAGTGAAACGCGGTTTCCTTTTTTCAAATCAACATCTTTTGCCTGCTTGGTCACGTAACTGTCCAGAAAACGACGGAAAGACTTGGTGAGATATTCATCCAGTCCCTCTGTGGAACCGTGCTTCTTTTTCCAGAGCGATGTCAAAGTTTCACGCGGATCTTCAAATTTCACAGCTGCGGGGTTCTGTTTCGAAGCGGCAATCAGCTGTCGTTCGCGAAATGACAGCGGTGAACCAGCCAGATATCCCAGATGTTCAATGGCCTTATCGATATCGCCATGAGACTTTTCATAGCTGACCAGTTCTGTCAGCAGTTCGCGGTCGTGCGGGTGCTTTTTGATTTCTTCCTGCAGCAGTTTACCCGCTGCCTTGATCTGTTCCGGATTATCGGATTTGAGACCCACGCGTGCTCGAGCCAGTGCAATTTCCGTGTCCCAGCCTTCCAGAGGTGTGACGCCTTCCTTGATGGCTTTTTCTGCCTGGTCCAGATATTGAGTTGCGATATTCGCATCCGTTTCACTACGTGCCAGCATGGAACCGGAGCTGACCATGGCATTCACCTGGAGTCGTTTGCCCCAGGTTCCGGATGTTTCGATATAGCGATTGACGATCTCTTCAACGGTTTTGGCATCTTTATTCTGACTGAGTGCAACAGCGATCAGACGGGTATAGGCATCCAGAGCCACGGGAACCGTTTTCATTCGTTCATTTTGAGTGAATTCATTCAGTCCCTTGTAAGGGTCTTCTGACTGCATTGCCTGCATGAATTCCTGAAATCCGGGAGCTGGCAGTGGCTCTTTAATATTTGACAGGTCTTTTTCCTTAGTAGGCAGCAAAAGCGCGGGGACACAATTTTCACCGTTAAAGGAAATGTTTCCCATGATGGCGCCTTTGTTGAGCGTCCCTTGAAAGTTCAACCGAATGATTTCTTCCCCTTCGTTGATCAGGCTTTCGTCAAACTCAACAGTTTCCGCGGTTGTAGTGGAAGACAGGATTTTCGCAGGTAAAACTTCCGCACCTCGGGAAAGCAGGACAACGGATTCTGTCTTGGCGTCAGCTTTTTCATCCGCTTTTTCTGCTGTTTTATCTGCTGTTTTATCTGCTTTCTTTTCGGACTTGCCCGCTTCATTGGGGGGCGTGATTTTGAAAAGATAAAGCGGCATCAGTTGCTGCTGCTGAGGCAGCATGAGAACCCAGTTTCCTTTGACTGTTTTGGGTAGCTCGAAAGGCTCGGGTTCTTCCTTTTCCGTTTTTTTATCGCCACCCTCTTTTGATGCCATTTGGGGTGTTTTCGCATTTGCTTGCGGGGTTTCGACATCAGCAGTCGATGCATCGGACGAAGAGGATTGAGTATCAGTGGCTGGATCGGAGGCTTTCTGACAGCCAACCGAAATCATGATCAGACACAGCAGCAGCAGGCCAGTGCGCGAAATTGAAAACATATTATTCCTCAAAGGGTAAAGTACAGGTGATCTCAAAAAAGGGTCTATATTCCGGTTTTATACGAAATCCCTACAAATGTTGATGGATATTAAACA
>NZ_CAXAVM010000156.1:0-16842 GCF_963972345.1 uncultured Gimesia sp.
CCAAAGCAGCCTGAAACAGTTGAAGCCGATCCGGTAAGCAGTCAGGAGCGTAAAAGGGAATTCGGCCCGATCTATCTAGTAGACGTTCCCAGTAATTTCGATTCTTCGTTCAGCTGGAAGGCATTACCGTCGATTTGCCAGAAGCTCAGAAACAAAGAGATTGCCAAAATAGCAGCCATTGACGGAAATCAAAGGCTCCTTAGCAGGTCGCAAGATGGAACCGTGCAAACATGGTATGCCGTTGTAGAAGCGGTCGGTGGTTTCGGTATCGTGCAAGTCAGAATTCCTACTGGCTGGAAGCCTGCAGACGAATACGACATGCCCAAACCATTCAACGTGATTGAAGGACGCAAAGAGCGTACTGAGTACCTCAAGACACTCAACTATCAGCTCGACCGGGTAACAAATAAGAAATGGCGTAAACGCGCCTATTCTGCCTTGCGGGTATTTCGTCCCGAGACCAGAGAAGACCAGCCAGAAGCAAAACCAGAGCCACAGGCAGTACCTCAGACGGTGCCTGCAGAACAGAACGGCCATACTGTAACGGTGTCGGGTGTCCTGACAACAGATAAGCCTGTGAAGCGGTTCACGTTTACCGGCGAGCTGGTGTCCGTGAGCGATCCAGCCAGCACAATTAAGGATGATCCAAAACCGGAAACGGCAGACGCGCTGTTGAAACGGCATGGACTCGAGATCCATCAGGTAGACGTTGACCAGCAGAAAAAACGGCTTGAACGTTACCTGAGCGAGATGAAGTAAGTGTGAATTCTCCCCAGTCTGGCCGGTGCTGGGCTGGGGGTTTCTTATCAATTGCAGAAAAACAGCATGATAAATCGTTTCCCGTTATGCAGAATGGAAAGTATCGGATAGTCCGACTGCTTGAACATTCATCAAATGGGAGTAGGAGAAATGAGAAATTCGGAAGAACAGTTGACTGGGACAGATGCAGAATATGGATATCGTTTTGGTTGTGAGGGACTAGTGACCCTCAAGCATGTCGCTGAATTTCTTGACATTCATGAGAACACGGTTCGCCAGTTGTGCCGAGATGGGTTTCTCCGGAAAGGGAAACGTCCATACAAGGGCGCGAAAGCAGACCAGCACAAACGTGTTGTCGTTTGTCGCCAATCTCTACTTAAATTCGTTGAACAAACTCAAGAATGACTGGGTTAAAGCAATGAGACGACCGAAACCAATCAAGCCGATTATGCCTCTTATGATGGGAGCGATTTACCGAAAGACTGATGCTCAGGATCTACTGGGAATAGGGCGAGACCTGATGACAGCTCTGAAGCGGAAAGGATTGATCGAAGTTCGTAGAATCGGCGGCAAAGACTACGTGAAATCTGACGACGTATGGAACGCAATGCAATCCGTTAATTCCATGTCCGGTAAAGAGACTCCTATGCTGACTGGCTCGGAGTCTGTTTTCACTGAAGCGGAAGCAGCGGCTTACCTGCGAATCAAACCTAGAACACTGGCAGAGGAACGTCTACGCGGGCGTATTACTCCATTCCGCATTGTTGGCAATCGCATCAGGTACA
This sequence comes from uncultured Gimesia sp., assembly GCF_963972345.1. Taxonomy (NCBI): domain Bacteria; kingdom Pseudomonadati; phylum Planctomycetota; class Planctomycetia; order Planctomycetales; family Planctomycetaceae; genus Gimesia; species uncultured Gimesia sp. The sequence continues at coordinate 1,545 of NZ_CAXAVM010000156.1, forward strand.
CAGAAGAAATGCTAATCCGGTATCTGCAAAATCATCCACTGAATGAAAAACAATCAAGTGATGGAGGGCCGAATGAGTGAAACTAAACTTGATACAAGCGGACTGCGAAAGCTTGATCTTAATTGCATCTATCCATCCAGTGAAATAATGAGAATCACAGGAGCAGACAAAGAGGTAATGAAACTGTTGAAACGCGATGGTCTTGAATTCCGCTGGCTGGTGGGTGATCAGTGGATAAAGGCTATTGACCTCTGGAATATGATGAAACCGGTCTTTAACAAGTACGCAAAACAAAAGGCTGAGACCAGTGAATTAGACTCAACCATTGCTGACCAGCCCGGACTGGCTACATATGCTGAAGTTGCTGAGTTTCTGAAGATTGGTCAGACAACCCTCTACCACTTAGTAAAGGATGGTCAGCTTAAGGTTGTTTACATCGGAGCTCGACCACGCATCGAATGGTCAGAGCTGGAGAAGTATTTAAAGAAACAGCGGACATCATCAAAGACTGCCAGAAGGAAACCGAAAAAATGAATCATCAGAAAGAAGAACTGACAGGAGCGGACAAAAAACATGGATATGTTTTCGGGTGTGAAGGTGTGGTTGATTACAACGGTGCTTTCAAGCTTCTGGGAGTCTCCAGCAGGGACACAGTACGCAACATGGCGCGGTCAGGTCTGATCCGGCAAGGTCAGCACACAGGCAAAAGCAACGCAAAAGCGGCGTTCTGTCGTCGGTCAATTCACGAATACCTGTCGAAGATAGAAAACTAATCGGAAGCATACCCACAGAGACCATCAAAGCTAAAGGAATTGAGTTAGACAAGTCATTTCATTGAGACCTCTCAGAATCGCACAGGATGCCCTGTAACGCGATGAAACGACAGGACGACGAATACCATTCATGAAACAGACCATTTAAGGGGAAACGGCAGTGATTAACGTCTATCTATTGAAGCGAAAAGACAGCAAGTATTGGCAGATGCGATGGACTGATCCTGAATCTGGCCGGGAGAAGCGCGAAAGCACAAAGACCAATCTCAAGCGCGATGCCGAACGAGTCCAGCGAGCCACTGAAAAGGAACTAAACGAGGGAACATACTACAAGATCGTTAAAACTGAATGGCCCGCATTCCGGGAACGCTACGAAACGGAAGTCGTACCGGGCATGGCAAAGAGCACAGCCAAAATGATTTCCATTACGTTCAACCACGTAGAGAAATACATCAATCCCCAGTCGCTTAAACAGCTCAACGGGAATTCACTCAGTAAGCTGGTGAAGAAACTCCGCGAACGTGGATTGAAAGAAGTCTCAATTAAAGACTACTTGGCACATCTCCATTCGGCTCTGAACTGGGCAAAGTCGGTTAGTTTGGTCAACGTTGTGCCAGAGTTCCCGAAACTGAAACGGGTGCGATCTGAAAAGGCCATGAAAGGACGTCCTATCACTCTGGAAGAGTTTGAGCGAATGCTTGATGCAGTTCCCAAAGTCATAAAGATGACCGGCAGCAGCAAAGAGGACAAAGCCAGGGTGGTCGAATCATGGAAATTCTACTTGCGTGGTTTGTGGTTCTCTGGGTTGCGTCTGGCTGAATCACTGGAACTGTACTGGGATCGTGAGGACAAACTATCTCTTGATTTCTCTGGTAAGTATCCGATGCTGCGAATCAGGGCAGAAGCCGAAAAGGGAAACAAAGATAGATTGCTTCCAATCGTTCCCGAGTTTGCCGAGTTCCTGCAGCAAGTACCGAAAGAAGAAAGATTCGGCCCGGTGTTCAATCCACTGTCTGGGTTCGGTGATCGAAACAAACCGATTGCAATGACGATATCAAAGAAGGTTGCCAAAATCGGGAAGAAAGCGAACGTCAAAGTCAGTGACGATAAATTCGCGTCTGCCCATGATCTCAGGCGGTCTTTTGGGGAGCGCTGGGCGCAACTGATCATGCCACAGCAGCTAATGCAACTCATGAGACATGAAAGCATGGAAACGACACTCCGGTTCTACGTTGGCAGGAATGCAGAGAAAGCAGCGGAAGCCATTTATCAGGCGTTTGAGGCGCGGAATATTAACAGTTCCTTTAACAATCCGGAAAATGAACCAAAGGCCGAAACAGAGCAAAGCCACAACCCCTAACACTGTCACACCTTATGACCACAGAACCAGCCATAACAAAAAAAGGGCGGCTGATCTGTGATCAACCGCCCTCTCGCAGTTTCAATTTTCAATTACTGAAAACTCTTCTGGCGTCTCGTTGACTAGTTGCTGACACAAGTCTTCGGAGCAGGTGCCGTGCAGGTCTGCGGCTCGGGGCAGCAGGTGGGCACGGGTACCTTGCGGCAGACTTGTCTCGGCACACATCGTGTTTTGGTCACGCAAACAGTTCGTGGTACACACTTGGTTCGGGTAACATACCGTGTGCAGCAGACCTGCTCACAGGTAGTGTAAGGAACTTTGCGGGTACAGGTTTGTTGCTCATAGCTGCAGGTGGTGTAGGGAACCTTGCGGGTCCGGCATTCTGAAACCATGGTGCAAGTGGTGTAAGGAACCTGTTTGGTTACACATTCTTCTTTCCAGCAGCAGGTCGTGTAAGGAACCTTGCGGGTTCGGCATTCACGCACCATGGTGCAGGTGGTATAAGGAACCTTCTTGGTTCGTGTTTCGCACTCATAACGAACGCAGGTGTACGGTACCTTCTTGGTAATCGTGCAGGGAACTCGCTCACATACTGTGTAAGGAACCCGGTCATGCTTTACTTCGCGTTCGTAAGTTGTGCAGCAGACTTTGCGGGTGACCGTCTTGGGGCACCAGACTCGTCTGCAGATTGTTGTGCCGGGGCACTGTACTTTGACTGTTTTGCAGCAACCGGGCTTGTAAATCGGGCAGCAGGAGCTGCAATCGTATTCCCAGGTTCCTGGTTCACAGACACATTTATCAACAACTGGTCCCGGGCAATGCTCGGTGACTGTTTTCCATTCACCACAGCAGACTTCTACATCATGCCAGGTATGAACGGGTTTGCAGACAGTACGACAGACATCCCGGTAACAGGTTTTGTAATTTGTTTTGTAGATCGTGCAGCACACATCACGGTAGTGTGTTTCACAGATCGGACGGCGAACGTTGTAGCAGACATCCCGGTAGCAGGTGTTATAAACCGGCTTGCAGACTGAGTAGCAGACATCTTTGTAGCAGGTGTTATACACCGGGCGACGACGTTTGCAGGTGACAGTTTTATAGCAGGTTTTGTAAACAGGACGGCATACATTGTAGCAGACCTCTCGGTAACAGGTCTGATACACGGGTTTGCAGACCGTGTAACATTCATCACGGTAGCAGGTCTTGTACACATTCTTTGTATATTGTACGGGGACTTTTTCACAGACAGTATCGTAAACTGTCTTCTGGCAGGTGTAGTTCTGCTTTTCCCATACGGTTTCAACTACGGTTTTATAGCAGGTACTAGAGCACTCTTTGGCAGCACAGTAATCGCCACAAGAAGTACATGCCTCTGTGGGACAACACTTGTATCTACCTGCTCCCAGGTAACCTGCCTGGGCTTGTTCCCCAAAGCAGGCCATAATCATCGCGGCCGCCAGAAGGGGAATCCAGGTTGCATTCTTCATCGGTCTATTCCTCTACATGAGTTATTCAGCATACAAAATTGAAAACTGGAAACAGTTAGAATCTACTTCGTCATCAAACTTGGCACTGCTTGACCGATACCCCCATTTCTCCACAGCTTACCACTCAACCCGTTCTCCAGAGTCACCACAAACCATTCGACCACTACAATCGATACACGACAGACGCCAGGCAGCTTGATACCCGGGTTCTCCTTCAACGGTCGTGACTGTTGTGCCGATAGGAATGATGTAAGTAGTTCACTGGGAATCTCCAAAAGCTGCCGGAAGATTTGCGGCTCAGACTCGATCAACGAATGCCTGCCTGTTATCCTCAAATGTCTCAAGGAACCTCTAATCTGTGTTCAATAGTAAAGTGAGACATTTAAATGAAGTTTGGCATTTGTCAGGAATTGTTTGTTGACTGGGACTGGGAAAAACAATGTGATCTTATCGCTGAGATCGGTTATAAGGGGATCGAACTGGCACCGTTTGCGTTCGCCGAGCGTCCCTCTGATATTTCTGCAGAACAGCGGGCAAGCCTGAGAAAAACGGCAGAAGACCGCGGGCTGCAAATCTTTGGCCTGCACTGGCTTCTGGCAAAAACAGAAGGCTTGCATCTGACCACTTCCGATGCCGCTGTCCGGAAAAAAACTGCGGAATACCTGGTTGAACTGGGTGAACTGTGTGCCGATCTGGGAGGCGATTTAATGGTCTTCGGCTCACCTTTCCAGCGGAACATTGAAGAAGGTATGTCGCGCGACCAGGCTTATGCAAATGCTGCAGAAGTTTTCCGGAACTGTCTGCCTGCCATTGGTGAACGTGGCGTGCGAATCTGCATGGAACCGTTAACCACCAAAGAAACCGATTTTGTAAATACCTGCGCCGAGGCGCTGGAACTGATCGACATGGTGGGAGCCGACAATTTTGTATTGCACCAGGATGTCAAAGCGATGCTCGGCGCGGAAACAGAATCGATCCCGGAACTCATTCATAAATACGACAGACGAACCGGTCACTTCCATGTAAATGATTCCAACCTCCTGGGACCTGGTATGGGTGAGACCGACTACCATCCGATCTTGAAAGCGCTCAAAGAAAGTCGGTACGACGGATGGATCTCGGTGGAAGTTTTTGACTATGAACCGGGCAGTGAATTTATCGCGCGCGAAAGTTTTCGTTATCTGAAAGAGGTCTGGGAAAGCGTCTGAACGACTCAAAACAAGCGATCAAGCAAAAATATTTTTGAAAACATCAAAATAATTCTACCCACTTTTTACTCTGGTTTTGAATTGCAGGTCGCCTGTTTTCTGAGAGCATCAATTACAGAGAACTACGCTAACGTAAAAACAGAAAGATCGATTTTATCCTATTTTTGTAGGGTGAAATCGATCTCTTCTTTTGTACCTTGCAAACAAAACACTGTTATCAAAACAGCATCTATTTACATTTTCTAATTTAAACACGTTTGACGAGTGGCTTTACAACGAACAGAAAACGTGCTTTTCATATGAGAATTGGCTTGCAGAATTTTTCGAAATATTTACGATGATGGCCATTAAATAGATGTAAGTCCTTAGTGCGTAATGAGTGTCAATTAAAAATTCATTTTGGTTGAAAAAACACTCATTCTCAACAGGGACAAACATCGGAGTTTGTCAAGGTTGACAGACTTCAAATTCTTATTCGTTGTGGCAGACCTTTGCCGACTTATAGCCCGGAGCCAGCGGCAAGGCAGCCCTCGTTTAACTCTCAAAGGAGGATTTGCGGTGGCAAAGAAAAAGGCAAAGAAAGCAGCACCTAAAAAGGCAGCACCAAAGAAAGCTGCTCCCAAGAAGAAAGCAGCCCCAAAGAAGAAAGCAGTGAAGAAGAAAGCTGCTCCAAAGAAAAAGGCTGCTCCTAAAAAAGCTGCTAAGAAAGCCGCCCCAAAGAAAAAGGCAGCTGCAAAGAAAAAAGCAGTTAAAAAGAAAGCTGCTCCAAAGAAAAAAGCCGCTAAAAAGAAATCGTAAAATTTCTGTTAGCAGCAGGAAACAACAAGCCATAACGAGTAAGAAGCGATCGTTTTTTTCGATCGCTTCTTCTATTTAATGACAGACTACTCCAGCAGACGTAAGTCCCAAACAACGTCGCCCTAACACAGGGTGTTCTTTTGTGCATTTCTGTTTTTCTTATGCTAATACCCTGCCTTGATTTAACGCCCAGGTCAAATCCGCATTGATTCCTGATTCTGATCTCACGAAAAATAAACTTACCGAGAACCATTTCAGCTCAGAACGGATCGTGAATTCAACACCAAAACTGTAACACACCTGGTTCAACAGGCAGCAAACTACTTTGTGACTTGCACCGCGAATTTCTTATCAAAAGCCTCTCAGTCAGCTGTCTCTGAAAAAGTGAAACAGCAGTGAAGCGAATCAATATTGCTCTCGCAGCTACTATAATGAAACCGCCTGATGCTCACATTTCATGATGCGTTCAGAACGTAACTGAGCGGTCTGACCAAGCGTGACTGGTACACCGGAATGAAGCCTCTCGGTTTGATCTGAATGATCTTGAACCAACTGAAAAGACGCCACCACTCATTCAGCAGGATCAGACCGGAGAAGAGAAAATTCCCACGCCCTGCCAATATGCATTAGAAGATGTCTGACAGAAACGAGAGCCGAACGAATTCACTCTGAATAAACATACTAAGTCAGCTCGAACCGCGCACACATTCACTGCGACTTTAACAATCCATCTTCGCTGCAGATCTATCTGCCCAGACAACCGGGCACTCCCTCTTCGATTATCATTCTTCTAACACACATTCCTGGTTCTGATTTCCTGCTGTTGAATCATGAGGGAGGCGAACTACTCCCCTTCCGGAAGATGATTCCGAACGACATCAGATCGATCGCATCTGCGAAGAATTTCTCAATGCTGGCTGCACCCATCAGTTCACATCGGCAACTAAACCCTCAGGTAATTCGGTGTAGATATTTTCTTTGAAAGATGTGAACCGTAACGAAGTCGACACATCAGTGACTTTGTTAAAAGAACTCGTGAACTCAGAGACTTGAACGGGAGACCGCATCAAGTCGCGACCATTTCAGAACCGGCCTGCTACAGTTGCCGAACTATGTGGGATGATGGGGCAAAAGATTGAAGAGACTTTTCTGTTGTGAGTTCCCTGGAGCGGCCGCATACGGATCGCCCGTTCGTGTTGACGTTCACAATCCTGACACCGCCATGTAGGCTACCGGCTCAATTCGTTTCACCGATCGCCATCGCAATGAAATTCCCGTCGGATTCTCCAGCTACGGTTTCCCCTGCAAACATCGTTTTGGATGCAGATGAGTCACTCCCAGACCGTCGTTCGGAATGAAATTTCTCTTTTGATTTGCTGGCCACAGATAGTCTTTCTCGTGGGTATCGTGTTTCAAAGTGAGACCCTGCAACTCAAAAGTATCGGGAATCCTGGCCGCGCGCTGATGAACTCGACCTCGTCTTAATGAAAATGAAACATCGGTATCATTTTATGGTTTAAGATGCTCGGTTTCCGGTTGTCAATGGAATTCTGAACTTCCAGACAGGAAATGGTGTCAGTGGGAGATAAATAGCCTATTCTCTCAGGAACAACCTGTTAAAATAGAGAGTAGGAGGCAGGCCTTCTGTTGGGCCACACATAACACTCCTTTTTTAATATTAGATAAGGTGACAGCTCCTTGGCGGATCCGAAACGAGAAGAATTACAAGTCAAAGCTAAACGAGCCATTCTGGTTTCCGTTGTTTCCCCTTCCAATCACATCGATAAAGATCAGGCACTCGACGAATTGAAAGGTCTCGTGGAAACGGCGGGTGTGAAGGTAGTGGGCAGTCTGGTGCAGAACCGGGAAAATCCCCATCCAGCCACCTGCCTGGGAAAAGGGAAACTGGACGAACTCAAACAGATGGTGAAGCACGTCGATGCGGAACTCATCATTTTTGATAACAATCTTTCTCCGTCTCAGGGTAGGAATATCGAAGAAGAAACTGGCACCGTCATTGTTGACCGCAGTGAACTGATTCTGGATATTTTCGCGACACATGCTAAAACCTATGAAGCCAAACTGCAGGTCGAGTTGGCACAGTTGCTTTATTTCCGTCCCCGCCTGAAGCGCTTGTGGACCCACTTGGAACGTATTGAAGGGGGTGTTGGCGCGGGCCGTGGGCCTGGGGAAAAGCAGTTGGAAACTGACCGTCGTCTGTTAGACAAACGCGTTGCCGAACTCAAACGCAAGCTTTCAGAAGTAGAACGCCGCCGGGAACGGACCGTCTCCAATCGGTATCAGCAGTTGACCGTTTCGCTGGTGGGATATACCAACGCTGGTAAAAGCACACTGATGAATGCACTCACCGGCGCGGACGTCTATATCGCCGACCAGTTGTTCGCCACACTTGATACTCGCACACGCCGCTGGGAACTCCCGCACTGGGGTGAAATATTATTGAGCGACACCGTCGGGTTTGTACGCGATCTGCCGCACCACCTGGTGGCTTCATTTAAATCCACACTGGAAGAAGCGCGACAGGCAGACCTGTTACTGCACGTTGTTGACAGCAGCAATCCTGAAGTCGAGCATCATATCAAAACCGTCAACAAGGTTCTGAATGACATCGGAATCGACTTTAAGAATGCCATCCTGGTTTTCAACAAAACAGACAAAGTAGAAGACCGGTCGAAGCTGGATGTACTACGCCTGAAATATGACAACGCGATCAGCGTGAGTGCCGTCTCCGGCGAAGGACTCGATCGACTTTCCCAGGCCGTCATCGATCGGCTGGCTTCCGGTTATGTCATCGTGGAAATGGAAACGCCAGTAGGTAATGGTAAGCTGCTCTCGCAACTCGAAGAGCATTCTCTGATCCTGTCTCGTGAGTATTCTCATGACGATACCCGGGTAACCTATCAGGCCCGCATCGCCAGACGATTCCTGCCGATGCTGAAAACCGGCCCTGATACGGAACTCAAAATTCATGATGACCAGCCGCCTGTTCCCGGAGATTTAATTCCGGAAGAAAGCGTCAACAAATACTGAGCCCGGTTCCCGACCCGGCTCACTTTCCCCTGCCGGCAAAATTGTGTATTACTGATCCATACAGAAACGTTCTCTTGACTGAATGGAGAGATGACCGCATCTTTCGGAAACTGACACTCCGGAAGGGTATCCACCCGACTTCCCGAGATAGACTGACAAAGCACCAGCCCGATGAAGAAACGATGGATCTACGGCATCATTATCTTTTTGAGTTTCACTACGATCGGCCTGGCAATCGACTGGTGGTCGGCTTTGCCTGAAGGCGAACAGGCCACGTATGTCGGTCGTCAAACCTGCTTTCAGTGCCATCAGAAAGAAGCAGCTGAGTGGAAGGGCTCGGATCATGACCTGGCCATGAACCCGGCGACTCCCGAGTTTGTGCTCGGCGATTTCGATAATACCGAACTCGAGCACTTCGGCATCACGTCCAGCATGACTCGCGAAGGAGACAAGTACTATGTCACCACGCAGGGTCCGGATGGCAAACGGACGCGATTTGAGGTCAAGTACGTGATCGGAGTACGGCCGCTTCAACAGTACCTGGCAGAACTCGCACGGGGCAGAATCCAGGTGCTCCCGGTTACCTGGGACACAGAAATGAAACGCTGGTACTATGTCAGTCCCGACGAACCGTTTGGCCCTGATGACCCGCTGCACTGGACCGGATCGGCCCAGAACTGGAATCACATGTGCGCGGAATGCCATACCACGAACTGGGCGAAAAATTATGATGTCGCCAGCGATGCTCACAACTTCTCATTTTCCGAGATGCGCGTGAGCTGCGAAGCCTGCCATGGACCAGGTTCGATTCACGTGGAACTGGCCAACTCGCATTCCCTGTTCTGGGATCGTCGTTATGGATATGGTCTGGCAAAACTGAAAGGGAAAGACGCTACCGCGCAACTGGAGAGTTGTGCTCCCTGTCACTCGCATCGTCGGCATGTCTCGCCCGGTCATACTCCCCTCGACCGTTTCCATGATCACTATGCCCTCTCGCTGCTGGATGATCACCTCTATCACCCCGATGGGCAAATCGATGAAGAGGTCTACGTCTTCGGTTCCTTCACCCAGAGCAAGATGTATCGCAAGGGTGTGCGCTGCACCGACTGCCATAACCCTCATTCGCTGAAGCTCAAGTTTGAAGGAAACAAACTTTGTACCCAGTGTCACCTGGAAGCCAAGTATGATGTTCCCAGCCATCATTTTCATAAGATGGGCACTAAAGGAGCCGCCTGCGTCGAATGCCACATGCCGTCCAAAACTTATATGGGGGTTGACCCGCGACGTGACCACAGCCTGCGGATCCCCCGCCCTGACCTGACGGTGAAACTGGGAACTCCCAATGCCTGTAATCAGTGTCACACCAAACCGGAAGAGAACTCCGAGTGGGCAGCACAAAAAGTAGAGGAATGGTACGGCCCGAAGCGACGGGACGATCCCCATTACGGCGAGATCCTGGCTGCCGGACGTGCAGGAAAACGGGACGCCGAACAGTCGCTCATCAAACTGACACGGGAAAAAGAAGTCGGCCCGATTGTCCGTGCCACCGCAGTCTCCTTACTGGCGACCCGCTACAACACCCCCGAAAGCCGTGAGGTCGTCGAACGGGCTTTGAAGTCGAAAGAAGAACTGGTCCGCCGGGCAGCGCTCCAGGGATTTGAAGGTTGGGCTCCCAGCTCAGAACAGGAAGCCAGCCGGATCGGCAAACTGCTGGCGGAAGGATTGACAGACTCTTCGCGCGGCGTGCGTACCGAAGTCGCCCGCATCCTTGCTGGCCTGCCAATCATGCCGGATACCAGCCAGAACAAGAAAGCGCTGACAAAGGCACTGGATGAATATAAGGCCGGCTTACTCGCAGACAGCGATCAGTCCGGATCCCACATGAGCCTGGGGATGCTCTATGCACAGCAGGGGGACCTGAAGAAAGCGGAAGCGGAATTACGGACCGCCATCAAGCTCGCGCCTTCCGCCGCAGGTCCACGTTCCAACCTGGCGCAACTACTGGAGCAACAGGGCAGAGATGAGGAAGTCAAACAGTTACGGACCAAAGAAGCAGAATTGCTGGCGCGAGATGCGAAATTGCTGCCAGAAAATGCCATGCTGCAATACCGGCTGGGTCTGCTCTATTACCTGCTCGGGCGGGAAGACGAAGCAGTCACTGCACTGAAGAAAGCCTGTGAACTGGAACCGCAGTCTGCAGATTTCCGCCTGATGCTGACTCTGCTCTATGAGAAACAGCAGAAGTGGAAGCTGGCCTGGGAATCAGCGGCAGCCCTGGTCCGACTCCAGCCGAACAACCAGCAGTTCCGTCAGATCTATTTGAACATGCACCAAAAAGCAAACCCGGAAAGCAACTGACTGCATTCCGGGTCTGTGTCTCATTGTGATTCACTGTCTGGCCGATCTGTCAGGCAGACTTCCTGAGTACGCCGGTAATCCGCTCGAAGGTCTCATTGGAATCAAAGGGAATCAGAATCTGTCCCGAATGATCGGTCTTGAGTTTGATCTCCACCTGGGCTCCCAGAATCTCCCGCAACTGCTGCTGCAGGTCAACCAGATGATTGGTCATCTGGGGAGCCGCTGCCGGCTGCTTCGTATTCTCGAAAGGGACCGTCTCGACATCGCCTTTGAGGATCTTTCGCACCTCCGCTTCGGTCTTGCGAACCGAGAGCGACTCTGACTGGATCTGCTCGCAGAGTGCCACCTGCTTTTCGTTATCCAGGCTGAGCAACGTTCGCGCGTGGCCAGCGGAGATTTTTTCCGCCTGCAGCGCCTGCTTGACAGGTTCGGCCAGATCGAGCAGACGGATCATATTATTGACGGTCGAACGATCCAGGCTCAGGCGCTGTGCCAGTTGCTCGATCGTACTGTCGAATTGAGACAGATAGTTCTTGAAGGCCTGTGCCTTTTCCAGCACATTCAGATCTTTGCGTTTGAGGTTCTCCTCGATCGCAACTTCGCAGACCTGTCGCTCTTCCAGATGCAGCACACGGCAGGGAACTGTTTTCAAACCGGCTTCGCGGGCTGCCTTCAGACGACGCTCGCCGGCAATCAGCTGGTATGCCCCTTCAAAAGGTCGGACGAGTAACGGCTGCAGCACGCCATGCTGACGGATACTGCCTTCGAGTTCTTTGAGCGAATCGGCTGCAAAATCCTGCCGAGGCTGGTAGGGATTGCGCTCAATCAGATCAACGTCGATCTGATCCTGTTCGGCGGGAACGAAGACACTCTGTTCCTCCGATGACGGATTGTCCCCCTGCTGATCTGAATCGGAGTCGCCGCCTCGACCGAGCAAAGCGTTCAAGCCGCGCCCTAATCTGCGACGGGGTACACCGGGAGTTTCTGTGGGATCCATTTGAGGATCTTCTGGATTCTGATTTTGATCTTGATTTTGATCTTCCATGACCTTCTTCTCTTATAATTAAACTGCCTGAAAATAACGGAGAGTAACACAAGGCGCGGGATTCTATTTCGAATCCTGAAATGAAGCAAGAGGGCTTTCGATTTTGGAATGAGCGACTTATCTCTGATGGGCGTTTCACGTGGAACACCTAACTTGCCAGGATTACTCGGCACGTCACAGATGCAAGGAGTCAGAGCCTCTATCAGTTCTGGGACGCCTCACAACACGCAACTCACCAGAAGCAATATTGATTTATCTGAAACGGGTGTTTCACGTGGAACGCCCGACTTGCCAGAACTATCGTGCGCGATACAGCAGGACCGGTTCCGTTTTCGATACATCACCTGGCGAAGCTTGATTTAATCTGACCAGCAGACTGGGGGAGTAGTCGTAAGAATGAACCAGTTCAAAACGGTCTCTCACCGGGGCGAACTGTTTCTGAAAGTTCGGGTCTGCTGCCGCATGGGGGCCGACGATCAGGTAGGCGGGATTCTGTGCTGTGATGGAATTCAGAAATTCCAGATCAGCCACCGGACCAGTCAAGGGGTGCCCCTGGGCTTTCAGATAATAAAACAGAGCAGGCTCAGCGTAGGTATAGAGAATGGCTTCCTCGCTTCTGATATCTGATTCGGAGCGGAGGTCAGCGAGAATGTTTTGCGCTATCGCCTCCAGGTCGTCGCGTGATTGCCAGGCAACCAGAGTCCATGGTTTGAATGAAACCACCAGCAGCACAACTACCACCACGACACCCACTGCGGGTGTCGTGCGGATCGGCGTCTGATCTTCGCGGGAGGTTGAATGCAACATCTCAAACAGCGATCCACCTGCCCGCTGTTCCCACCAGCCAGCGCAGGCAGCAGTGCCCAGCCAGGCCGCCATGGTCCAGGGAATCGTCAACCGGGGATAGGGATAATAGAGCGGCGTCGCCAGCAGCAGACCACAGAACCAGGCCGCCAGCAACCAGGCAGCCAGTTCACGATTCAATTCGGTCTCCGGCACCTGGATCTGATCTGTGGAAAGCGGAATCCGAAAACTCCCTGCAGGGAAAAACAGCTGCAGCACAATCCCGATACTCGCCAGCAGTCCGAGCACGGGACTGATCCCTGCAAACGCAGCCAGCAATACAGGCGAGGCAGCCAGCAGACCAGACAGAATCAGGTTCCACGTGGAACCCGGATTTGAACTGCCGGGGGCGTCAGAATTCAAAGGTTGGGATCTTGCGATTCTGCGTAGTATCGACAACAGACAAAGTACCAGGCAGACCACTCCCAGACTGATGAAACCGGCCGTGCCTTCCAGCAGTCGATGGTTCTCCCATTGACGCCAGAAGGAATCGAACCAGCCTGAGAACCCAACAACATAGCGGCTGTGATTGGCGGCGACGACGGAATATCCGCCCGACTTCTGCAGCCCGATCAGAACCGGAGACCAGACCAGAAATGAGACTACAACGATGACCAGCCAGCGGAGCAACTTTCCGGTGGGCTGCTGAATCTGACGTCGACGTAACAGAAGCCAAGGAATCAAACCGGACAGACTCACTACCAGAGGAAGCCAGCCATTGTATTTGATTGACCACCCTGCCCCTGTTGCAAGGCCCGCCAGCAGGGGCCATTTCCAGTTAGCAGAGAGGAAGCTTTTCCAGGCCAGGTAGACCGCCAGCAGAAGACAGAAACCAAGTCCCACATCGGTGAGTGCCACCCGGCTGTAAAGCAGATGCAGGTCGCTCAGACTGGCCAACGTCAGAGCCACCAGTCCCGCGGCTGGACCAAACCATTCACGGGCTACCCACCAGATCAACAGAACCGTAAGCATTCCAAACAGCAGTGAAGGTAGAAACACTCCCAGGGGTCCGCTGCCCAAAAAGATCATCGACCACTCGATCAGGAACGGGAAGAGAGGCGGTGCATAATAAAAGCGTCCCGGGTACTCGCCTCCCTGCTCTGCATAAAACCACAAGTTCGATGCATAGACCCCTTCATCAAAATGCTCGATCCCGGAATCGGATAGAAACAGAATCCTCAACAGGCAGCCTGACAGCAGGAGCAAGGCAACCACGATCTTTTCTGATTTTGGGAGGGGTGTTGTTATACGATCTGTCTGCTTGAGTCGCGCCACGTCCTGCTTTCAATAATCATGTCGATATAGGTTTGAATTCAAGTTATTAAATTCTACAGGAACCGCGGCCCTGTGCCTATCAATTCCACCGATTCGTGAATTATCATAGACAGCACGGTCGCAGCAGCCTGTAACTGCGAATCTGAGACAGGACGAAATATCGAAAACACAAATTGGGATTCCATGCGGCCTGCCTATAATCCAGTGAGTGATATTATCGAATATTGGCCCGGAAGACAGCCTTGTCTGACTGGGATCTGCAAACGTCAACAGAACATTTTGGTATCAGAAGAGAGAGATAATTTCGATGAGTACTCCAGCAAGCGTGTATGATGAAGCAGTCAAAATCTACGAAGGTGGGGATATTGAAAAAGCTGTCGAGAAGCTGAACGAAGTTCTGGCGATGGATGAAAACTACACACTCGCGCATTCTGCGATTGCCGTGTACTACCAGAAGCTCGGCAAGTTTGATGAGGCAATTGCACACGCCACGAAAGTGACCGAACTGGAACCAGACGACCATTTCTCGTATCTGCAGCTGTCAGTGATCTGCCAGCGCTGTGGACGCATTCAGGAAGCCGAAGACGCTCTGGCAAAAGCACACTCAATGGGACAGCGATAATAGACTGTCCGCATCGGATCTGATCAACACAAAAGCCCTCACCCGAAACTCGAGTGAGGGCTTTTTTTGATGACCACTCGCCGCAGGATCACTCGTCGGTGATCACACGAAACGGTGACTCAGCTGCATCCTGAAACGGTGACGGGGCGGCAGGCTGGCTTTCGCGAGTTTCCTCGAAGGGATTCTCAACTTCTGCAGAAACCGTTGCAGACTGCTGTTGAATGATGGCTGGCTTATCATCGAATGAAATTCGCGCCGGCTCTGCGGGCGTCAATTGCGAACGGGAGACAGCTTGCCTCACAGGAGTAGTGTTTTCGAGCTGTGCAATTTTCAAAGAGGAGGTCGTATTAAAAGTGCGACCATCGGGGGACGTCATGCGAACCACCAGAGTCAGTTCTGAATTGCGGGGCGTGGTTTGCCAGGGAAGTTCAAAGCGGAACCCGGAACCGGCAAAGCCGGAGTACCAGTGGGAGCG
>NZ_CAXAVM010000157.1:0-16823 GCF_963972345.1 uncultured Gimesia sp.
GCCAGCCGACAGAAGCACTACCTGGGAATCCCGGTTGCCAGGCAGGCCGCGATCAAGCTGCTCAATCAGGGATGCACCATTCAGGCAGTCAATCCCGTTAATACGTTTCACAAGTCGCAGTATCCCTCAGAGACAGAGCTGTTTTCTCCCGGTCGAGTCACTCTTCCGCCTGATCTGGTAATCACTCCGGAAATCGTCGAAGCCCTGTCACAGTTGCCTCCGTTTTACGGACTGGCGGCAGATGGGGTCAAAAACGCCGATCTGCTGTCGGAGATCCCCGTGGTGAAGTTGTGTTCGGGAGTACATCTGGCAGACTCGGATCTGACAGACCATGGGTTTGAGGCATTTATCAGGAATCATCCGGACGGATACGTGCATGCTGAGGGAACCAGGGTGACTCGAGAAAAAGTAGAACAGATGCACCACAGGTTCCGCTATGCTGCCTTTCATACCGATTATCTGGAAGGAAAACGCTGGCTGGCGATCAGGCAGAAAACCGGAGAACCGAAACCTGATCCGAATGAACCAACCAACCCCGATCCGGAAACGAGCGCTGCCGGGCTGTCTGATTCAGAACGGGAATTCGACGAATAGATGACAGAACTGAATGGTCCTATAAAATACAGACAGCGCCAAACGGAAATAGCTCGATCAGGATTTGAAGCTGGAGGATAGAAAATTCCAGATCTACGTCCCCCTGATCGTATAAGCAAACGCATTTCCCGCTCCTGACAGGGTCAACTGTTTCTGCTGCACCTCAGGCGAAAAGGTGAATTCACTTCTACACCTGTCTTCAGTTTTTAAAAAATATTTTCAACTCCAAACTCGCCTCTCAGCCACAGTACGACCTCATTCAGCAGAACCTGTAAAATCGTGTGTCGTGACCGTCATCCATGCTGACGGGAGTGTAGCAGAGTACCTGAACGTGTGGTTGACTTATAAGCATCGTTCACCCACAATTGTTACCAGCCTGACGGTTAGTTGCTCCGTTCCTTTCGCATAGTCCCGGGGCAACGAGACCCGCCCAGTAAGGAGCGCTTAATTTACTGGGTGGGTTTTTTGTTCGCTTTGATTTTCAACCATGCAGTCTGTCATGATATTTCACCGTCAGTTCTCAGGCCTGGGAATCATCAGATTCCTGCTCCTCTGATTCACCGGGCACACCCGACTACTGACAGTAATGAGAGACTTACCAACACACCGGGTCATTTAGCGAGTCGCAGCCTAGCCTGTCACCAGTTTCGTAAGAAACTCACCTTCGTTGACCGTGGGACGTTCGGGACGGCCATTATATTCATAAACCAGCTTCATGCGGTCCAGTCCTGACAGGTGGAGGATCGAGGCGTGCAGATCGTGTACGTGCATGCGATCTTCTATGGCCCGAAGGCCCAGCTCATCGGTGGTGCCGATGGTTTGACCCCCTTTGACTCCTCCGCCGGCCATCCACATGGTGAATCCGGTCGGGTTGTGATCGCGTCCGTCTCCTTTCTCCGACATGGGAGTGCGTCCGAATTCGCCTCCCCAGACGACGAGGGTTTCATCCAGCAGGCCCCGCTGTTTCAGATCCTTGATCAAGCCAGCCACTGGAAGGTCCATCGTTTTACAGAGCTTCGTATGATTGGCTTCAATGCCGGAATGGGCATCCCACTTGCTCCCGGCACCGTGATAGAGCTGCACAAAGCGGACGCCTCGTTCAACCAGCCGACGTGACATCAGACATAAACGACCGAAAGAGGATGTCTCTTCCTGATCCATGCCGTAGAGCTTGCGTGTCGCCTGGGTCTCCTGTGCGAGGTCGACTGCTTCGGGAGCTTCGGACTGCATACGGAACGCCAACTCATAGCTGGCGATGCGGGCTTCCAGTTCGGTCTGCCTGGAATGTGCGTTGGTAAATCCCTGATTCAGCGATTTCAGCAGCGAGAGTTTACTCTGCTGGCGCATGTCAGTAATTCCTTCAGGGTTGTTCAGATTCGGAATGGGTTGTTTGCCTTCCCGCAGTTGAATTCCCTGATAGACGGCCGGCATGAATCCGGTTCCCCAGTTACGCGGGCCATTCACAACCTGTGAGCGATTATCCTGCATGACGACAAATGAGGGGAGATCCCTGTTTTCCGAGCCAAGACCATAGGTGACCCAGCTTCCCAGCGAAGGGCGACCTCCCGTCAGCGAGCAGGTATTCATCTGGCAGACACTCGATGAATGATTCAGGCCGTCTGCCCAACAGGAACGGATCACGGCGAGATCGTCGACGCAGGTTGCAATCTCGGGAAGCCAGTCGGAGACCCAGGTCCCCGCTTCTCCATGCTGTTTCCATTTCCGTTTAGAGACGAGCAGCGGCGATCGCGATTCTCCCGCCGCGGTCAGGATTTTACCGAAACTGTCGGGGAGAGTCTGGCCGGCCAGTTTATTCAAGAGCGGCTTGGGGTCGAACGTATCAATATGGCTCGGTCCCCCTTCCATGAACAGGAAGATAATGTTTTTGGCCCGTGGTTTATGATGCGGGAGTGGCCCGGCGGATGTGGTGGATCGACTCGGGGCGGCTGAGGCTTCAGTCTGGGAGAGCAGGCTGGCCAGTGCGAGGGCACCGAATCCGTGGCCGCTTGTTTCCAGAAATTCCCGGCGGTTTTGAGGCACTTGAATATGTGGTATTGAAAACATGGAAGAACCTTAATGGACGTAGAGAAATTCATTTGAGTTCAAAAGGATATGGCAAAG
Organism: uncultured Gimesia sp.; assembly: GCF_963972345.1. NCBI lineage: Bacteria > Pseudomonadati > Planctomycetota > Planctomycetia > Planctomycetales > Planctomycetaceae > Gimesia > uncultured Gimesia sp. The sequence goes on from NZ_CAXAVM010000157.1 coordinate 2,716, forward strand.
ATCGACGAAGGCGGCCCGTCGAGGATTGCCGGCAGATGATAACTGGTCTTCCTGCGTCAAATGGTGCTGATGATTCGAGCTGTCCTGGAACAGGCCCGGTACAGGATCGAATTTCCAGTAACCCAGTGTATCCTTCGTCACGGACTCCTGCGTGAAGAGCAGCGCCGGGGCGTCCAGTGCCTTTGAGGAAAAGCGGATATCGTCGATCAGACCGTCAAAGAAACTCTGTGAATTGCGAACCATGCGTCCGAAGGCGACAGGCAGATTATTATCCTGAATCTGGACAATCCGGTGTTTTTTCGTAATCCGGCCTAACTGCTCATCATCATTTGAGAGATCTTTGAGGAAGAAGTCGATCGTGCCTGCCTGCTCGCCTGAGACATGAAAACTGACGGCGGCGTAGTAGGGAGTGTTGAGCTGAATGTGTTGATCGGAAAAAATGATTTCGTCGCCTACAGAGCCGTCGTTCCTTTTACCGAACGTGCGGAAGACAAGTGTTTGAGGTTTTCGTCGTGAACCGCGACCCGTCACGCCAAAAATCCAACCCGGTTCAGGCACTTTCCCGGTCCACTTTGAAGCCAGCGTGCGCACCGCCCCTGATTCATAGATCGATCGGATCTGGAAGAAGACTTCGATCGTGCAGTTTTCCGGATTCAACTGCTTGTCGTCCGCGACGTAGAAGGGAGACGGTTTATCAGCATGAAAGACGACCGACTGTCCCGTGCGGTAAGGCATGGTCGCAGTTTCCAGCTCCTGTAAATTGACGGTGATTTTCTGTTCCGAGAACAGCTTAGAGTGGCGTGTGAGGAATGCTCTGGCGATGGTCAGTTCCTCTTGAGAAATGGTTCTGCCAAAGACGATCTCCCAGGCGCACCGCAATGCCGCTTCTTCTCTTTCTGCTTCCGGTGCTGTTGTTGATTCATCGTAGGCACGCTTTGACAGTTGATCGGCGAGTCTCAGCATTTGCTGGCTGTTGAAAAGTTGCAGCGATTGAACCGGCGATGTTGTCGTATCACGAGCGGGTACACTTACGAAAAACCGTGGTAAGTCAAATACATCCAGCAGTGGATCGCGACTGTTGCGCATCACACGTAAATAGATGGACCGTCTGGGAACGCTGGCAGCCACTCCGGGACCACCTGCCTGCAGATTCAGTTGACCTGTCACAGCCAGGATCGAATCGCGAATCTGTTCTGCATCGAGGCGGCGCGTATCCGCACACCAGTAATATTGATTTCCCGGATCGATGGCGGTCATCGCTGCCTCCTGTGGATGCCGGGCAGACTGGCGATAGGTGGCTGAGGTGACAATCAACCGGTGCAGGTTTTTGAATCGCCAGTCATCTTCGAGGAACTGCCGTGTCAGCCAGTCGAGTAACTCGGGATGATCGGGCGGTCCTCCCAGGCGACCGAAATCGCTGCTGTGCGGTGCCAGTCCTTTGCCGAAATGATACTGCCAGATACGGTTCACGATCACTCGTGTTGAGAGCGGATTGCTTTCCTGAGTGAGCCATCGGGCCAAGGCGCTGCGGCGACTGGTTGTCTCTTTACGTTCGGTGTTAAAATAGTCGTCGGCTGATTCATCCAGAACCGTCAGAAAGCCTGGTTTGCATTCCGTACGTTTTTTGGGGATGGTTGTTTTGGGCGCGACCGGCCCTATATCCTGTACCTGTTGTGCAACCGGCAGCGGAGCGGGTTTCAGCTTGTCATGCTTAGCAAGCTTGCGTCTCAGCGCGAGGACTTTTTCCTTGTCCTCCGGCTTCAACATTCTGTCGAGCCTGTCATAATTGTATTCCACCTGCCGCCAGCCGAGCTTGACCAGCTGACGCTCGCGCGGTGTCCGTTCCTCTTCCGGTTTAGCGATCATGGCCTGAATTTCAGGAGGAAACGACTTGACGACCGCCTGGGCTTTCTTGCGATAAGGGGCCTGGATCTCTTCGATTTCCTGCCGAATTTCTTTCGTCGCCTGCTCCCAGTCGGCCAGTTCGCGATTGTACTTCTCCCGTTGTTTTGTTGAAGCCGCTACCTGATCAGTCTGTATCAGGATCGGTTCAAAAAACGCCCGTAACCGGAAATAGTCTTTTTGCAGAATGGGATCAAATTTGTGGTCATGGCAGCGGGCGCACTGCATGCCTACTCCCAGGAAAACATCGCCGACTGTATCTGTCAGTTCGTTTAACATCAGGTTCCACTGACCGGCGACATCCCGGCTGTTCCATTCATAAGTTCCATGCGTGAGAAAGCCAGTTGCAATCTGGGCATCGACATCATCGGGAAACAGTTCATCACCGGCCAACTGCTCCTGAACGAACCGGTGGTAAGGCTTATCTTCATTCAGCGAGCGAATCACGTAATCACGGTAACGCCACGCATTCGGACGATAGCCGTCTGCACGATAACCGTCTGAATCAGCGTACCTCACAACATCGAGCCAGTGTCGCGCCCAGCGTTCTCCATACCGCGGGCTGCTAAGAAGACGGTCAACCAGCCGCTCGTACGCATCAGGTCTCTGGTCATTGACGAATTCCTGGACTTCTTCAGGCGTGGGTGGCAGGCCGTGCAGGTCGAAATAGACCCGGCGGATTAACGTTTTTCGATCCGCTTCCGGCGCTGCAGTCAGTCCCTGTTGTTTTAATTTCGAAAGGATGAAGCGGTCGACTTCATTTCTACCCCAGTCAGAGTCTGTAGTTTTCGGGACAGTCACATCCTGCAGCGGTTGAATGGCCCACCAGGTATGATCCTCATCAGTGAATGCGGGACCGTGTGCTTGACGAACCGGCACCGAGTCGTCCGCTCCCGGCCAGGGAGCGCCCAGGGCAACCCATTTTTCGAGGATCTTAATCTGCTTCGCCGGCAGTTTCCCTGCGGGCGGCATCTCGTATGATTCATAACGAATTGCTTCGATCAGTAAACTTTGATCCGGCTTGCCGGGCACCACCGATGTACCAGACTCGCCTCCCAGCAGGATGTGGCCGCGTGTGTCCAGTCGCAGTGCCCCTTTCTGCTCCTTCTCAGCATGGCAGGACCAGCAGTGTTCCGAGAGGAGAGGACGGACTTCTTTTTCAAAGAACTTGATCGTTCCTGGTGACATCTCCGCGGCATTCGCCGATGAGATCATCATCAAGGAACCAAAAAGAAGACACACAGGGTATTTGATCATGTGAAACATGTTAGTTGTGATCTTGCGAATTACTTAACGGGGGGGAGACCGACGATGACAACCGGATCAATACAGTCTTTGTCGTCCTGGGCATCCTGAAGAAAGAGGCCGGTGATCGACCCACCAGGTGGAATATTTAAGTCATCCAGATCGATTCCAATGGCAAACAGACGAGAGGGAACTCTGTTGATAAGCTGAGACTGTCCAAATTTGGGAAGAGGAGCCCCATCGTCGGCAATATCTTCACTCAAGTGAGTCAATCGACAGCCGGTCATCAACTGTGCCTCTGCAGAATTACCATCGATGTCGTATTTCCTGAATGTGGCGGGATGTGCATTCGGGTGATTCGTTTTCGGATACAAATGGAATCCATCTCCTTCGAGAGAGTGAGCGATTGATTGTGCATCGAAAATGATAATATCGGGACCAGGTGAATTAATAATGGGCTGATCAAAGACGATATTCATTCCCGGTGTTCCCTCTTTTCCTGAGACAAAATCACCCTCAAAATACTCTTTCTGACCACCGGGATTAATGAATCCCGCAGCAAATAACAGATTCATCGGACCAAATCGATTATACTCATCCGGGGGAGCATTCGCCGGGACGATACCAAAGACATTCGTCTGGGGACGAAAATGATTGATCCCTGGCAGAATGAAGTCGTCACGCTGATAAATGCGATTCACCCCGCCCCGTTGGACAGTCAAAGTTGAAAGCGCTTTGGCCTGCCCCAGGTCGTCTTGAATAGTTTCATACGCAACCAGACGATCGGGAATGGAAGCCACATAAGCATCTCCCTGGGTTTTCTCAACTCCCTCCCTGAGGTTCAAATCAGTACTCACATAAGCAGAATCGCCTTTGAACAGTGTTCGTTTTTGGGATTTCATCAGGGGAGTGACTTCGGCCTCACCATCCACTACCGAGACACTCGATGCCCCGTCTTCAGCAACCTCGACAGAAAATCGTGTACCCAAATCGACCACTTGACTGGTCGGCGTGGTCACCTCAAAGCCTTCAGCACCCGCAGGTGCAAAAACAGAGCACTTGCCGAGATTAACAACGAGCTCTTCATTATGAATGATCTGAAACTGAGCCGGTGCACTGAGAATCACTTCGGCGCCCGAAGCAAAAAGAATCTTGATCAACCCCTCCTGCAGCATGTAATGTTCCGAGAAGCGAAAGCGACTGCCAATCAGCATAGGCGAACTGGAACCGCGGAACACAGTTCGATGCCCTGCGATAAATCGCGCTTCAGAATAGAATTCGTCCTGTGTATTCTGTACGGTGATTGTTTCTTCCATTTTGGATAACTGATTCTGCTCGACGGCTTCCCTTTCCACGAACTGATTTCGTTGTTCAAACAGGGGTAACACAAAAAGAACGGCTACCACCAGACAGACTAAAGCGATTGCTGTCAGCGCCAGGCCGCTGAATGGGAAAGCGTATTTTCGTTCAAAGCGAATAAAGTTGAGTTCCGGAGCACTGCTGTCAACGCCTCCCAGGTCAATCAGTGACGCATCAAGCCACATGGTTTCCAGGTACGCAGCCTGACGCTCTGGCTGATCGATCAGCAACGACTCCAGTGCTTCCGCGTCGGCTTGATCAAGCGAACCATCGGCAAGCCGGCTTAACAGTCGTTCAAATTCTTCATCGTTTTTCTGATTGTTATCAGGCATGTTCCACCTCCGATACGCGCCGCCGCACACAATCTTTTAACTGACTCCGGATTCTGCCAACCCGGTCATAAAGCGCGTTAATTTTCATTCCTGTTTCTTCTGCGACGGCCGAGCACTTCCGCCTTTCCCAGTAAACCTGCTGGATTAACCACAAATCTTTTTGACGCAGCAATTTCAGGCATTTCTCCAGTGAGAGCATTTGAGTGCTATGGTTGTTTTTCTGTGCTGACATGCAATCGAACAACTGTTCGAGAAGCTGCTCCGAGAAAAGATGTCGATCACGTGAAGACACACGTAAAAAGTTTTTTACTTCATAAAACGCAATTCCCATCGCCCAGGGAAGAAAATCACAGTTAGAATCGAACTGGTCAAATTTCCCCCACATAATCATACTGCAACGCTGGTAAACATCTTCCGCGTCAGAGTGATCTGCTAACAATGAATATATAAAAGCATACAACTGGCGACGATGAGCCGTCAGCAGTTTTGTAAATTGTCTTTCCTGATTTTTCTGTTCCATGAGCTTGTCCACTATTCCGCTCCTCCCATCATGGCAACACGCAGCAATCCTGCTCTCTATAAGTAATCGTACACCCGGATGATATTACAGGTTGCGTATTCAAATAATCTACAATTTTTTCGTTATTCACAGGCTCAGACAGAGACCGTTCTTGACGAATATCCAGAAACTGTTTGTCCATCGATACAGATAAAACCTGAAAGTAACCGTTTTGACGTGGTGAGACGAATGCCCACTCAAACGCATTCCCGGCTGGCTGCACTGCAGTGACCCAACTTACGCTTTTCCCGCAGACATCGAACTGCCATGGAAAGCACCAACGGTGATGCACATCACAATTTCAGAAGTATCTGATTGACGCCTGTCACTTGAGTTCAAACTCGAAGCTGTTTTCACTGTCATTTGCTGTCACACGGGCTTCCAGGCCGCTTTTCGTAAGAATTCCGTATTTTGAAGGGATACGCGAGACGGGTGCGTTCAGAACTTCCCCTTCCGCGCTGACTGCTTCCTTACCGGGAAGCGGTGGTTGAAAGGCTTCGATCGTCACGCGATGTGGCCCTACGACAGCCCCGTCGCGCCCTTGAGTGGAAAGGCTGAATTGTCCTGACTCATCTGTTCTACCAATCGCAACCGGGCCTTTCTCTGGAGTGAAGGCAACGCCGGCATCAGCAAGTGGCTTGCCTTGCCATGTGACAGTTCCTTCGACGGCAGCGACCTGAGGACCGTCGCTCCCGCTACAGCCAACCAGTGCATACACAGAAATAAGCAGCAGAAAACCAGTGATTTTTTTCATTTGATGCTCTCATTAGATTTTGTTCATAGAGTCCGAAGGGATCGTCTGTAGCAGAAGGCGTTCTGTCAGCGCAGACTTACCAGGCAAGAGACGAGGAACATTCAGAGGGAATACCTGGGGCATTCTCGCGCTGTGATCGCTTACAGACTTCCAGTTGAAGTGAGTGCTTACTTGACTGGAAACAGATTCGCAGGGAGCCAACTCCCTATCCTCAAGCCTGAGACCCGCCAGTGCTTTTCCAAGCTGGAAATTGAAGTAAGCTGTGTTGTTTACGTGCTCCGTTGTCGCACTCTCGTGATATTGATCAACCCAAAATTGAAAATGACATTCCGCTAGTATTCACCAAGAACCGCGCCATCAGCTCGATCGCCCAGATGCTGGAATGTTTCGGCATGATCGATGTTCTCGCTGAGGAAACGCACGGCGCCATCGACCATCAAAAAGTGGGCTCCCCCTGAGTGCATCGACTTAAACCCAAGTGAGTAGTTCCATTGAGTATGAGCAGTGCAGGCAGAGTTTGTGATACGGCGTGAGGGGCCCAGCTGATCGCAGGTCGTGAATTCATTGATGGGAGTCAGTGTCATCGTTTCCGCGTTGCACGTTGACTGGGCGTAGGACCAACTGCCACGGTCTGCGTCCAGACACGATGGCAGTGTCTCTCCCACCTGAATGGTGTTTGAGCTGCCGTCCAGAACATCCGCGATACGAATACTGGCACCATTGCGGGAGATCATACCGGAAATGCCGCCCTTCAAAAGTGTCTTTCCATACAACGTTGACTTCAATGCGTAGACCTGAAAAGGACTGCAAGCGGAAGAACTGCTGGGCGCTGATTGAGACCCCATAGACCCGGCATAGTTACATTGCGCGTACCCGCCCCGAGGTTGATTATACGGATCGCTGGGACAGGTATAGAGCGTCATGGGAATTTCCCGTACGATTCTTCCGTCGGCAAGTGTTGCCTGCACTGCTGATGCAGTTCCGCCGGACATATCGATCTGATTGAACAATGCTGCCTGGTCAACGTTAGGCAAAATCCGGACCTGCCAGCTCACACGTGGCGGACGGTCACGATCTCCTGTTCCACCAATGGGAAACATCCCGTAAGTTTCATGATAGTTGTGAAGTGCCAGGCCAATCTGTTTTAAGTTGTTCTTACAAGTACTCCGGCGTGCCGCTTCACGTGCCTGTTGTACCGCCGGGAGGAGCAATGAAATCAGAATCGCGATAATCGCGATCACAACCAGTAGCTCAATCAGCGTGAAACCTGACCTTTTTCTATGACCGCGACTCAACATAACAAAGCCCTTCCTGAAACAAGATAATCAAACGATGAAATTAGAACTGAATGCAACAAAACAAGTCATGTAACGGCTCGGCGAGGATGAGTAGGTTCAAGACCACTCCCACGCACAGAGATTACTGCAATGATTCAACTCAGAAGTCAGAAGTATTACCTGTTCGATAACCATGAAATAAATGGTTGATCAAGATTTGATATTTATCACTCCGCGCAGCAACGAACCACTCGTTGAGAGAGTCGTTATCAACACGAGTACGGGCTCAATTAGAATTGGGTCATATAAGTAATCGTATGCTCGATGAAAATTTCAGGTCGGTTTTCGAAAAAATTTTCCAATTACTTGCATCAGGATTCACAAACGGCATTCGGTTGCCTGAATGACCCGCGATCTCTAATTCATCTCAGACAAATGAATCAGGTACACACTGCGGCGCACCTTTCACCCACTCCCAACTTCTGCTCTCACTTTGACTTACCATGATGAGAGCTCGCCACCCTGAATTACATCCACGGATATAAATACATTGAATCATCGCACTTCTTCTGTTATATTAAGTTTACTAAGATTTAGTACCATCCCTCATGTGGTTACCCCCTGCCTCCTGCCACAACTATGGAGCCCGCCCTATGGCAGCCAGAAGATTCATCGACTGTCTCGTGATTCTCGGGCTGAGTCTCTGTAGCAGCGTTTCTCTTTTCGCAGCGCCCCCTGAACTGGAAAGCCTGTTTCCGTTGAGCTGCCAGGCGGGAACTACAGCTGATATCAAACTGAAGGGAAAGAACCTCAATTCGATGCGCCTCTGTCAGGTTGCAGCATCGGGAGTTTCGGTCAAAGTCATTGATGACCAGAGTCTTCAGATCAGCGTTGATAAAAAGACGCCTGCGGGCATTTATCATCTGCGAGTATTAACCGATGGAGGACTCAGCCAGCCATATCCTTTCCAGGTCACTGGCTGGCCTGTCCTGACAGCAAAAGAAGAATCGGATCAGCCCGACTCTGCCCTGGAACTCTCACTACCCGGCGGTGTCGATGCCCGCTTCGAGCATACCGGAGATATCGACTGGTATGCGTTTGACGGAACTAAAGATCAACGGGTCACGCTGCGCTGTCATTCGAAATCCCTGAATAGTTCCGCAGAGCCCCTCCTGACTCTCATTGCTCCTGATGGTGAAGAAATCGCGTTTGCGTCCGACCACTGGCGGGAACCGGTTGTGCATGTGAAGCTCCCCCGATCAGGAGTGTATCAGATCAAAGTATTTAATCGCGATTACAGCAGCGATCCCTCTGCCCTGTATTATCTCTCGGTGAATTCAGAACCGAGTCTGCTGGCAGCCTTTCCTGCCCTGATCAATTCCGATCAACCTGCCAGAATCACCATTCAGGGAATCAAGCTGCCCGGCGTTTCACAGAATGCCTCACAGATTCTGCAACAAAAAGAAATCACGGTCGATCCCCAATCACTGACCGCATCGCATCAGCCAGTCACTGCTCTGCCCACCAGTCCGCTGAAAAACCGCTTTCAATTGGGTGTGCCGGAACTTGAGGGCACCGTTTCACTGATGACAACCGACCTGCCCCTCGTTGTTGATCAGGAACCGGAAAATCAGTCACAGAAAACGGCACAGCTAATCAAAATCCCCTGCGACATTGCCGGTCAGTTTCTGAAACCTCGCGACCTGGACTGGTATCAGTTCACCGCCGAAAAAGGACAGGAGTTGTGCATTCGTGCTTTCGGCGAGCAGTTGGACCAGCAGATGGATCTCGAACTGTCTCTGCTCGACAGTAGTGGCAAACTTTTAAAGAGTCTGACAGACAAAGCCGCAGCAAAAGGTACCGCGACACCGGTCTCTGCCGCCTCGCTCGATCCGGAGGGAACCTGGAAAGCACCGAAGTCCGACACTTACTATCTCCTGGTTCGCGATCTGTACGGCAGCAGCCTGGGTGGATTTGATCGACAGTACCGTGTCCGCATCGAAAATAAACAACCCGACTTTCAGGCCTATGCGCACCCCGCTGACAGTGATCGCTATTCCGGGATTTCACTCCACCAGGGCGGACACACGCACGTGGCGATTTACGTCGACCGCCAGCACGGATTTTCTGAACCGGTCCGCATTCAGGCCGTTGATCTACCCGAGGGACTGTCTGCTGACGAAGTCATCATTCCAGCCCACCAGAGCGAGGCCCGCTTCGCAATTTTCACAAATAAGAATACGCCGCGGAACATCGTTTCTCTTTCTCTCAAGGCAGTCGCAACTGTGCAGGATCGGGAAATCGTGAAACAGGTTCAGCCTCAAACTGATTCGCGCAGCAACTCGTTTCAACAAGTCGCCACACTGGCGGCAGGAATCGCGAAGCCAGCCTCGTTTTCAATGAAAATAAAACCCAGGCAGGGAAAACTGGCGCTGGGTGAGAAAGTTGAACTGGATGTCCAGTGGAAATCTACCGGTTCTGAGATTTCCGGCAATCCTGTTCTGAAGTGGCACATCGATCTGGTCGATGCCAAAGGTAAGCAGGTGTCCTTAATCAAACCTGTGACCTCACTCGATCTGAAATTTTCAGAGAACCTCCTCACCGCACAACTACCCCCAAAAATGCAGCCCGGGCAATATTCGCTCTGGTTATCGGCCACCCTCAAAGTCACACCGTTGCAGACTGACGATAAAACACAGAATAAGCAAAAGCAGGTCCAGATCGAGGCAGTTTCGAATATCATCACACTGGAGATACAACCTCTGTCCAATAAAAAATAAGATTCAACCTCGGAAAAAATGGACAAGATATAAAGATGCTCCACTCGCGTCTGTCAGCGGCAAGACTCATTCCAGGATCAATAACGGTTAACAGAAAATCAAACCTGACATGATGATCATCTTAAAACAATTCAAAACAGAGAACAGCTTCCACTTCTGTAAAAGCAGCATTGGAAAAGCCGTGCTCTGTCTGCTGCTGTCCCTCTTCGGGATGCTCCGGGCCGCGACCGCCTCTGAAGCGGAACAAAAACCGGCTGCGGAAATCCTGCCTGCCAAAATCTCTCCTCAGCAAACAGTCCGACTCAAGTCGTGGCCCGAGAAGATTCATCTGCGCGGTCGAGACAGCCGACAGCAACTCCTGGTCACCGGTTTCACCGCCGACGAGAAGACGTTCGACCTGACGCGTGCTGTCAAATTCAAACTGAAAGATCCCCAACTCGCATCCGTAGATGATCTGGGCGTCATCACGCCAGAAGCTTCCGGAAAAACCGAACTGGAAATCAGTTGGGGCTCGCTCAAACAGACCCTGCCCGTCGTCATTGAACAGGGGGAAACGTTTCTCCCTTTGAGTTTTGAAAACGACATCGCTCCCATTCTGACCCGACAGGGATGCAATGGCGGCGGCTGTCATGGGAAATCGGATGGACGCGGCGGATTCCAGCTCTCCCTGTTCGGTTTTCAGCCGGAACAGGATTATGAATGGATCACCCGTGATATTCGGGGCCGGCGGATCTTTCCCGCAGCGCCTGAAGACTCTCTACTGCTCCGTAAAGCGACCATGAAAATTCCCCATGGCGGGGGCAAACGACTGGAAGAATCCACCCCGGAATACAATCGGATGGTTCGCTGGATTGAAGCCAATACCCCACGCGGCCCGGCAGACACACCACAGATCGTCAAATTAACGGTTGAACCCGCGTTCGAATCACTGGGTCACCACGATCAGCAACAGCTGACCGGCACCGCCCATTATTCAGATGGTTCCCGCCGTGATGTCACTCCGCTGGTTGAGTTTCGCTCGAAAGATACGTCTGTGGCCACGGTCGACGCGCGGGGGCTCGTCACTTCCCTGGAACGGACCGGCGAGACTTCGGTGCTGGCACTCTACCAGGGTGAAGTCTCCGTCTCGAAAATTCTGGTCCCGTCCAACGAAACACCAGAAGCCTGGCCTGCGTTTCCCATTACGAATTTTATCGACGAACATATTCAGCGCAAACTGAAAGTCCTGGCAGTTCCCCCCTCTCCCCTGGCTGACGACGCCACGTTCATCCGCAGAGCCACTCTGCAGATCGCCGGTAAACTACCGACCCCCGATGAAGTCGACAGCTATACCCACAGTACCGATCCACGGAAACGTCAACAGCTGATTGATCGGCTGGTTCATTCGGGTGACTACGCCGATCACTTCGCTCAGAAATGGTCTGATCTGCTGCGTAACAAACGCCGTGGACAACGCAACCGCCAGCCCGGCACAATTGCCTTTCATCGCTGGCTGCGAAATAAAATAGCCGCCAATGCTCCTTACGATGAACTGGTACGCGGCGTATTAACGGCAACCGGAGATGTTTCGGTCAATCCTCCCGCGCAGTGGTACGCGGAAGTCCGCTATCTCGACCGGTATGTCGACGATATGGCACAGGTCTTTTTAGGACTGCGGATCGGCTGTGCCCGCTGTCATCACCATCCGTTTGAAAAATACAGTCAACAGGATTACTACGGACTGGCCGCCTTCTTCTCCCGTGTAAACCGCACCGGCGGAACCGGCGTTGCCGAACGGCGGGCCAATGAAATGATCTCCGTCAAACAGACCGGACAGGTCAAACATCCGGTCACCGGAGAAGTCGTCCCCCCACACGGGCTGGGCGGACCTGATCTGGAGATTGCTCCCTTCGAAGATCCGCGTCACTACCTGGTTGACTGGATGGCCGAAAAACAGAATCCCTATTTTGCCCGGGCATTTGTGAACCGGATGTGGGCTCATTTCTTCGGACGCGGACTCGTCCATCCGCTGGATGATCTGCGGGTCACCAACCCTGCTTCCAATGAACCCCTGCTGGAAGAACTGGCGGAGGAATTTACCCGATCGGGTTACGACATGCGACATATCGTGAACCTGATCTGCACCAGCACTACCTACCAGTTGGGTTCCGAAGCGAATGAGATCAACCTCGAAGAGACGCAGAATTATGCCCGCTTCTACCCACAACGACTCTCAGCCGAAATCCTGCTGGATGCCATTGATGATGTCACTGACACCCCCACCCGCTACAGTGGGCTCCCCAAAGCAACACGGGCACTGCAGTTGCCCGACGAAGACTATTCCAACCAGTTCCTGACGCTGTTCGGCCGTCCGAAACGCGAGAGTGCCTGTGAATGCGAGCGGGTTTCTGAACCCAGCCTGTCACAGTCGCTCTTCGTGATGAATAACAGCTTTATCCTTTCCAAAGCAATGGGCGGTTACGCTTCCACGCTCGCAAAAGATAAAAAGACAGAGGAAAGTAAAATCAGAGAACTGTTCCTGAAAAGCTTATCGCGTGAACCAACAGAGCGCGAGATGAAAAATGCGCTGGCCTACCTCGCCAGTGAAAAAGATAAAAAAGCTGCATTCGGAAACCTGGTCTGGACGCTGCTCAATACCAAAGAATTTCTTTTCGTTCATTAAGCAACCACTTACGCTACGATCTGAACAGTGAGTAGAATCATGAATCAACAATTGAACCAACGATGTTCCGGCCCTGTGGGTCGTCGGGAATTTCTGAAAATCGGTGGACTGGGTCTGGGTGCCCTGTCTGGCGGTCTGGATCCGAACCTGACACGACTGCTGGCAGGCGAAACACAGAACGCTCGTCCGAACAAGGACTTTTCCGTGATTCTGCTCTGGGCCAACGGCGGTCCCAGCCACATCGACACCTTCGACATGAAACCGCTGGCGCCGACCGAATACCGTGGCGAATTCAGTCCCATCAAAACGAATGTCCCGGGAATCGAAATCTGTGAACTGTTGCCGAACCTGGCAAAAATGGCGGACAAATTCTCAATCGTCCGCAGTCTGCATCATAACCGCAACGAGCATTCGGGCGGGACCTGTCGCCTGCTCTCCGGTTATACCCCGACGGCTGCCAATCCGGGAGACGCTGAATATCCCGAAATAGGCTCTGTCGTCGCCAGCCAGCTGGAACACCAGGTACGTGACATTCCCCTGTTCATCGCCAACACGAAATTTTACGGAGGAGGACCGGCCTATCTGGGCCCCGCCTACAGTCCCTTCATGTTCAGCGGCGATCCGAACAGCTCCAAATTCTCGGTGGATAACCTTTCTGTCAACCAGTCGGCAGCAGTCGCTTTGAAAAAACGGAATCAGCTGCTGAGCCAGTTTGACACTTTCCGCCGGGAGCTGGATAAAAGCGGATCGATGGCAGCTCTAGACAAGTTTAACAACAGGGCGCTGTCCATGCTGACCAGTGACCGGACGAGTCAAGCCTTCGATCTGTCAGCCGAACCGGAAGAGCTCCGCGACGAATATGGTCGAACAACCTGGGGCCAGGGTTTACTGCTGGCACGGCGCCTGGTGGAATCAGGTGTCCGGCTGGTCCAGCTGCAGGCCAGCTTCAGTCTCTCCAAAAAGGCGGGACGTACCAGCAACTGGGACGATCACTCCGTCAACGCCGATATTTTTCAGGCCTACCGGGAACGTATGCCGGTCTTCGACCAGGCGGTACCGGCTCTGATCAATGACCTGCATCGCCGCGGGCTGGATCAGAATGTGCTCTTTATTTTCTGCGGTGAATTTGGACGTACCCCGAAAGTTCGCCATCAGGATAAAAAGACCAAACGCCCGGGCCGCGATCACTGGTGTCGTGCCATGAGCATCTTTATGGCGGGAGGCGGCTTGAAGATGGG
>NZ_CAXAVM010000158.1:0-16708 GCF_963972345.1 uncultured Gimesia sp.
GTAAACTCCGGGTTAAATCCCGAGCCCAGTTCCAGCAGTGCAGCAATCCGGCCATTGACTTCAACCTTCCCTGCGCTCTGAGACATCGTACCGCAAATAATCTGCAACAGGGTCGACTTGCCAGCACCATTTCGGCCAATGATGCCCACTGTCTCACCTTTGCGGATTTGGAAGGTAATATCATCCAAGGCTTTGAATTCCTTGAAGAACTGCTTCCGACCTCTGTAGATTCCCTGCAGAAGCCGATGATGAGGCTTTTCATAAATCTGAAAGTATTTACAGACCCCCTCCAGATTCACTGCAAGTTCCTGGTTCTCAACCGGCTCATAGGACATCAGCAAATCCTCTACGTGTTTTCTGAAACCAGGCGAACCCCATCCAGGCAACAACCATACTGATGAGCAATGAAATCAATAGTCCTCCCCAGTTCGGAAACTGGCCCCACATCAGCACGGCACGCGATTGTTCGATAAAAAATGTCAGCGGATTTGCATACATTAAAGGTTGAATGGATTCTGGCAGGTTTGAGATCGGATAAAATACCGGTGACATAAAAAGCAGGACCATGGTAAACACGCCCGTGATCTGCCCTACATCCCGCAAATATACGCCGAATGAGGCGAGAAACCAGGTCAGTCCCATCGTAATCAGGATCAGCGGTAAGAACAGCAGCGGCAGAAACAACGCGGTCCAGTAAAACGTCTGATTCACGAGAACAAAAAACAGCCCCCAGACCACCAGACTGATCAGTGTATGGAAGAGCGTGGCTCCCATCGCAATCCAGGGCAGCACTTCCAGAGGGAAAATGACTTTCTTGACATAATTCACATTTCCCACAATCAGGCTGGGCGCTCTGTTGACGCATTCTGCCAGTAAACCATGCACAATCATGCCAATAAACAGTGCCAGCGCAAATTCTGTTTTGCTGTCAGAACCGGTTTGCCAGCGCGATTTGAAGACGAAACTGAAAACAAAGGTATAAACAACCAGCATGATCAGAGGATTAAAAAACGACCACGCCAGCCCCAGTACCGATCCTCGATACCTGCCTATCACTTCTCGTTTCGCCATCTGGTAAATTAATCGTCGATTAATCATCAGACTTTTCAACAATTGCCGAGGCGCAATTGACACTGAATTATATGGATTCATTTCAGTGCCCCTCAGACTTCGGCTCTTGTAATAAATTTATTTTTAACATCCTGTCGGCAAACTTCATTCAGTAATAATAATGAATTAAATGAAACGAGGACGGTTTTATGCCCTCCCCCCTAAATCTGTTTTAAAACTCATCTCTGTAATTGAAAACAGCTTAGAGCAACGATTTATATTAGAATTATTTGTTTAGTGAAAGATCATCTACAATCCGCATCAGATACTCGCCATAGTTGGTCTTACCCAGTTGTTCCGCCTGGGCTTTCAGCTCTTCTGTGTTAATCCAGCCTTTCCGGAACGCGATTTCTTCCAGGCAGGCGATCTTCAGTCCCTGCCTTTTTTCGATGGTCTGAAAGAAATGGCTGGCTTCCTGCAGGCTTTCGTGAGTCCCCGTATCGAACCAGGCGTGACCGCGGCCGAGTAATTCGACATTCAACCCGCCCCGTTCCAGATAGGCGTTGTTGACAGACGTGATCTCCAACTCGCCTCGCGCAGAAGGCTTCACATTTTTCGCGATTTCGATGACATCATTGTCGTAAAAATATAAGCCGGTTACTGCATAGTTCGATCTGGGTTTGACCGGCTTTTCTTCGATGGAGATCGCACGTTGCTCACTGTCGAATTCCACAACCCCAAATCGTTCCGGATCATGTACCTGGTAACCAAATACGGTCGCACCCGATTCCCGCGCCGCCGCTGATTTCAGGCTGTCTGTAAATCCATGGCCATAAAAAATGTTGTCCCCCAGGATCAGGCAGGCATCATCGTTTCCGATAAAGTCTTCACCAATCAGAAATGCCTGGGCCAGTCCATCGGGGGAAGGTTGTTCTGCATATTCAAACCTCACACCCCACTGCTCGCCACTGCCCAGTAAATCCTGAAACATCGGCAGGTCATGCGGGGTGGAAATGATCAGAATCTCTCTGATTCCCGCCAGCATCAGCGATGACAACGGATAATAAATCATCGGTTTATCATAAATGGGAAGAAGCTGTTTCGAAATCACTTTCGTTACAGGATGCAATCTGGTTCCCGTACCTCCTGCCAGAACGATTCCTTTTCTTGACATCTGTCATCCTCGATTATTCTCTAGACAATAATGAAAACGCCCGGGACGTCAGAGCGTCCCTGCTGAGAAAAATGCACGCAACCTCTCTCCAGACGAACTATGCAGATGGACTTCAAATGCAGAATCCAGACAGGCAATCCGTTATCAGAACCAGCGTTTGGTATTGAATTTCCGAAAATAAAGCAACCTGATTTCTGCTATTCAAAACAGAAATATGGGAAATCCCGGTCTTTTTCGTTTTTTGGGGGGGAGAGCGTGCATTGCATGCACTGAATAAGATAGGAACTTCAGCTTTCATTGCGAAATGCTGGAAGGAAACAAAACAGACCCGGTATCAACACTGCGATACCGGGTCTGATTGAATTGTGTTTTCTGAGAAAACAAGCTCCTCGACAAGGACTCGAACCTTGAACCTAGCGGTTAACAGCCGCTCGCTCTACCGATTGAGCTATCGAGGATCAATGATGTGATTCAGGAAAACTCCCAACCACTGAGTGCGTATAACATATTGTGAGAAATCAATGAAGTCAACCGATGTTTAACAGGAACCGCCGGGGTTCTGGCAAAATATTTAAGAATATTGCCGGCTTGTAAGAATCGTAACTGTTTTAATTCACTCGGCTTCGGTGTCTGGTGGTTTGGGGGCAACCCCTTTGATCTTTTCGAGGACCACCTTGTTGCCCTGTTCATTATACTCGATGAGATTCATGAAGGCTCCCATCAGCATGATCCCTCTGCCACAGGGTCGTTCCAGATTTTCCAGCAGGGTCGGATCGGGAACGTGACTGCGGTCGAAACCTTCCCCTTCATCCTGGATTTCAACGCGGACCCGCTCATCGCTGATCCAGCAGTTGATTTCGACACTTTTATCAGGAGACATGCGATTACCATGCTTAATCGCATTCACCAATGCTTCTTCCAGTGCGAGGCGCACGGAGAAAACATCTTTATCAGGGTATTCACGTACCTCGAGAGCCTCGACGATGCGGGCTTGAACAGCCTGACCTTCCGAGGTATCGCTGGGTATCGTTACTTCAAAGTGTTCGTCCGATGACATGAATTTGGCCAGCACACGATTTCTGGTGTTTATCCAGTAACTAATTCAAAGAGCATTCAAACTCACTCCGAGCAGGCTGCGTTTACAACAGTCTCCCCGGTTTGAACCTCTCACAATCATTGTTCTCAAAGAACCTTACTCAGAACTGGTCTTCGCAGAGGGTTAAGTCATCTGCAATTACCAAGCCAAAGTTAAAATCCTTCGAGAGCCGCCTCCTGTGTTTCGGCGATGTCAAACAGTTGATTCAGTCTCGTAATGGCAAATACTTCGTAAATATCAGGACGAATTGAGCACAGCTTCAATTTCCCCTTTGCCTTTTTCACTTTTTTATCCAGCGTAATCAACTTGCCCAGTGCAGCACTGGAAAGGTATTCCACGTTGGAAAAGTCAAGAATGATCTTCTTGCGTCCATCTTCATCAACAAGTCCAAATAATTGTGTCCCGATGATCTGGATGTTTCCTTCATCAAGAATTTTCTTGTCAATAAATTTTGCAATGGTGACATCCGATACTTCCTCGATGTCAACACGACGGTGACCAGCTGCCATAATTCCAGCCCACCCTCTTCTAAAAAGACAAAACCCGACGTAGGCACATGTTTTCCCGGTGAATCCATTATCGCAGATAAAGCGTATCGACGACTGCCTGGCCCGATCGGAATCGATCATAAAACGAATTGAATCAAGTATCAAATTATACGTGTTAATCTGGAAAAGGAAATTATCTAAACAGATATTCCCGATAGACTAACATCAATTTGAATGAGGACCACAAGTCCCCGGTATTGCATGATCATCACGCTTTCTTTCCTTGCTGTCAAGCATATTCATAAGATTGTTTGCCGGATTCTAAGGGTCTAAGTGCCATATTCAGCACACTTTGTGTAATCTCGCAGTCTCAGAATGTTAAAATACCCCATTCTGAAGCGAAATCGAACCTTCCAGGCACTTTCACGCCTCCCCTCTCCGCCTGTTCTGAAACCGGATTTTGTTAAGACATTCAGACAACGACCGGCAAATTGTGTTAAGAAACTGAAACAGCTCGTTGAGCTACCTGAGTTGTTTTCATGAAATAAAACCGCCTTTCGTATCCAGCCGGTTCGAATTCGTAAAGACAGAAACAGACACTACATCTGCCACTCTCATTCCCCTGCTGACAGGGCTCCTGACCGCAGAATCCATTCCACCAGCGGCAGCCGCAGTCACATCCTTCGCTTCGGGCGCATTCTTTGCCTTTCTCTGCTGTAGGACCAACTTCATCTCATCACAACACCATGATTGAGACTGTCTGTTCAACCGGGGACTGTCATGCAACGCCACTTCAATTTCGTACTTTTCATCCTGCCTCTCGTTCTGTTTTCCACGACTCTCTCCCGTGCTGATGTGGAAATTACCCTGAACTCCGGTAACACGCTTCATGCAGACAGTATCCAATGGGGGCCCGATTCCACTCTGATTCTGGAACAGAAAAATCAACACCCCCGCTCCCTCTCTCTCAATAAGATCGAACGTCTGAAGATTGAGAATTCCGTCTACGATCAGGAAACCATTCAGCTGGCGGCAGACCAATACTACCAGGGCCAGTCGGTCCAGTTCGCGTTCCATAAACACAAGAAGTATTCCTCGCTGCCTGTCCCCGTCTACCAGCGCCCCCTGTATGTGCCCATGCAACCAATGCCAACTTACCCTGCTCCCTGCGACATCAGTTGCAGTCGGGGAATCATCCTCGGCGTCCACGAAGACCCCTTGAGTGCCTACGAGCCTCTGTTGAAACAGTACTACCCCCATGGCGTACCTACACTGGAACGCGGATATGCCCTGGGGCTGATGCGTGCCGCCGTGACCCAACAGGCGCTGGGCTATGGCCCTGTTCCGGGCGCGATCCCTCCCCCGCCTGCCCCCGAACCGCTGCTGGGAAAATTAACCCGGATCAGCGTTCAGGCCACCCCCATCAATACTGAGGGTAAAGCAGACTGGAACGCCCTGGCTGTACGCGTACAGGGAATGGACCGCGTGGGCAATCCTGCTGCGTTAACGGGAAATGTAAAAATCCAGTTATTCGGTCAGCGACAAATGCTGTTACCGGTCTGGGATCAACGCTTTGCCGCTGTCCCTCAGGAAACGATGACACTGGGGCAGTGGACCCGCAATTGTGCCACAACTCCCCTGGCGCAGGCTCCCCGGGCAGGAAATCAGTTCGGCACCGGTCAGGTTTCAGATCAGACCTGGATTGTCAAACTCTTCCCGCAAATTCCCGAACACAATCTGAATATTTACGCGGAGGGAGAAGTACAGGTCACCCTGATCTCTCCCGGCAAAGGCACCTTCGCCGCCTCGACTCCCGCAGTTCCCTTGAAACACGTCTCCCTCAACCGGGATTCCTCACTGGCCACGACCGGGACCCGATTCTTTCCGGGCGAAACAACGTCGGCCGGCATCTCGCGCACAAGTCGGCTCAAACTCGACGGACCTTCAAGGCCATACAGCCGCCCGTTCACCATCCAGCCTTAACGTCAGGCACTTGGCCGAGCCTCCCGCTTTGATGAATTCATCCAGCGGTGTACTCAAAGTTCGATAACCGCGCTGCTGCAGATCAGCTTCCAGTTGCGGGCAGCCCGTATTCATGACGACAGTCTCCCCAATCACCACGGCGTTACAGGCAAATCGCTCCGCTTCTGCCTTCACGACGGGAATCAGATGCGGGATATACTCTTTCAAGGCATGCTGTGCATATTCATCAAACGCGGGGGGATAGTAAATTGCTTCGGTTTCGCTTAGCGGACAGAAGCAGGTATCCAGGTGATAATAAAAATCGTCCACCAGTTGCAGGGGAATCACGCGGCAGTTCATCTCTCCGCCCACCCACTGCAGCGCCCTGACATCGCTGCGAATCAGATAGCCGGCAAAGAGTGTATCGCCACAGAACAGCGCATCGCCGGCACCTTCGAAATAAAAGCCATCGGGCATGTCGATGGTTTCAAACCCGGCCTGTTGAAACCACTGGCGGTCCAGCAGCGTCTCTCCCTGCCGGGCTTCATGACGAAACAGCGAAAGAAATACGCGGTCTTTCCAGATCAAGCCGGCATTCGCCGTGAACACCAGGTCGGGCAGTCCCTTGATGGGCGTCAAGAGTTCGATCCGGGCCTCCTGTTCCTGCAGCAGTTGATACAGCGACTCCCACTGCTGCCGCGCCACTGCCGGATCACTCTGTTTGCTGCGGCTCATCCAGGGATTGATTTCGTACTCAATCCCATAGAAATCGGGAGGACACATCAGGATCGCCGGGGTCTCATAAATCAATGCACTGCCTTTCTCTGTGGTTCCCTCTGGAAAATGCGCCAGGTATTCTCTTTATCATTATTATACCACAGCCGGGATTGGGGCGTGGGAAGAATTCCTGCCTCGCATACTGGATTTCAAATCAGAACACGCTTAAATTGACGAAATGACTCCTGATCCAATACAGTCAGTACAGATAAATCACTTCTCTTTTTCCGAAATGGATTTAACACCATGACTGAGACGACCGCATATCCGCTGACCTGGGAACTGGCCTCACTGTACCCGCATCCCGAGCAATCCGCGTTTGAGGATTGTCTGCAGCAGATAAAAATGTCACTCGAAGACCTGGTGACACGCGTTGCGGAATTATCTCAGTCGACCGATCCCGGGCAGCATGCCTCACTCTGGGGTGACTTTCTGACTGATTATCAAAATGCGGTCGCGGAGCTGTCAGGGTTATTTGCCTTTCTGGAATGCTATTGTGCCGAAGACGCACACAACAAACGCTTTCAAACATTGCTGGCACGCCTGGCCAGTATTCGCCCCCTCAGGGAGAATATCGAAACCCAGCTGCAGTTGACCATCCGGGAGATCCCTGACGAAACACTTCAGCAATTCACAGAACAGGATTCCCGCCTGAAGGAAATTCGGTTTTTCCTGGAAGACTCGAAACGGAACGCGACATTACGGCTGCCTAAGGAACAGGAGATCCTGGCGTCGCAACTGGCCGTCGATGGACTGCATGCATGGGGACGACTTTATGATCGGCTGTCAGGTGATCTCAAAATTCAGCTGATGGAAAAAGGGGAACTGGTAGAACGCTCGCCCGGACAAGTCCAGTTCGATTCGCCGCAACGCTTCGTGCGCCAGAATAATTTCTATGCAGCCAACAAAGCCTGGGATACGATTGCCGATTCGTGCGCGGATGCCTTGAATCACCTGGCAGGAACCAGGCTGACACTCTACAGTCATCTGCCCGTTACAGATCATCTGGACGCACCGTTAGTTTACAATCGCATGCAGCGCGGCACCCTGGATACCATGTGGTCGGTCATCTCCCAGCGGAAACAGAAGCTGGTCCAGTTTCTCGAAAAGAAAGCGGAACTGCTGGGACTCGAAAAACTCTGCTGGTACGATCTGAATGCACCACTGCCACTTTCAGGCGGGGAATCTCCGGAACTCAGTTACAACCGTGCCTGTGATCTGGTCGTCAATTCCTTTGAAAAGTTCAGTCCCGACCTGAGCCAGTTTGCAGAGAAAGCACTCCGCGAACAATGGATCGAAGCGGAAAATCGACAGGGCAAACGTCAGGGAGGCTTCTGCACCACTTTCCCCCATCAGAAACAGTCCCGGATATTCATGACCTATACCGATTCGGCTGACAGCATGTCGACACTCGCCCATGAACTGGGACACGCTTATCATTCCTATGTGTTGAAGGATGTGCCGTTTGTCTTAAGCGATTACCCGATGAACCTGGCAGAAACGGCTTCCACGTTTGCCGAAGCCGTTCTCGGAGAGCAACGCCTTAAAGCCGCTCAGTCCCGCGATGAAGAATTACAGATCCTGGATGGCATGCTGGGAGACTCCGTGGCATTCATGATGAATATTCATACCCGCTTCCTGTTCGAAGACCGCCTGCATCGGGAGCGGGCAACTGGGGAATTGACGCCCGAGCGATTTTCGGAACTGATGCTTGAGGCGCAAAAAGAAGCCTACGCCGGCGCCCTGGATGATTCCGGCTGGAATCCCTCATTCTGGATTTCCAAACTCCATTTCTATATCAGTGAATTGCCCTTCTATAATTTTCCTTATACGTTCGGTTATCTGCTCTCCCTGGGCGTCTATGCCCTGGCTGATACCTTTGCCGATCAGTCAGAGTTTGCGGACCAATACCGTGAACTCCTGATTGCTACCGGCTGTCAGGTAACTGAAGACGCAGTGTCCAATACATTTGGCTACCATCTGGGAGAAGCGGAGTTCTGGAACAAAAGTATTGACATTATCGACCGCCGCGTCGAGCGGTTCCTGGAACTGGCAGACTGAACCCTGAGATGACATTATGCTTAAAACCCGTGTCTTTACCGAAAAAAGCCCTGTTTGACTGAATCATGCTGTTTCCATGACGGATCTGTCCGGAGTTCCGCCTGAAATGCAGCAGGATCTGGGGTCTTTCGATCCAGAGCGTGTCGAAATTCTTAACAAGCCCGGGTATACTGTCTGAACGATGGAAAACCGATCCTGCCTGACCGGGTCTCTGCCCAGACCGAACCAGGAGCATGGGAAATTCCATGAGAAGTATAATGAACTGAATGACAGACAGCTGATGAATTTGCGGGAATACTGAAAAGCATTTATTCTATGGCAACACAACAGGAACTATCAGAAACCCGGCAGGATTCAGGGGTAGGTATTGTACAGACCAGACTGGCGACTCTGTTTGCGCCTCCCAACTGGCTCAAGCTGGCAGGGGGAGGGGAACTCGGGCCCATTCAGGTTGCCTATGAAACCTATGGTGAATTAACTCCTGCGAAAGACAACGCCATCTTTATCTGTCACGCCCTGACAGGAGATGCTCACGCCGCCGGTTATTATGAAGACGATGACGAGAAAGCCAAGCCGGGCTGGTGGGACGATCTGATCGGCCCGGGGCGTACGCTCGACACGGATAAATATTATGTGATTTGTGCCAATGTTCTGGGAGGCTGCCAGGGAACAACGGGGCCAGGCAGCATCAACCCGGAAACCAACCAGTCGTACCGACTCGGATTTCCATTTATTACCGTCGGCGATATCGTCGAAGTACATTCGGCCCTCACCAGACATCTGGGCATTGAGCAGTTGCTGGCTGTCATTGGCGGCAGCCTGGGAGGCATGCAGGTCCTGGAATGGGCCGCCCGCTTTCCTGACCAGTTGCGGGGCGCCATCTGTCTGGCTTCCGCCGCTCAACTTTCGGCACAGGGAATTGCCTTCAACGCCGTCGGCAGACGTGCCATCAAAACCGATCCGGAATTCAAAGATGGCGAATATGAAACCGGTGCCGGTCCCCGCTATGGGTTGGCCCTGGCGCGCATGATCGCACACATCACTTACCTGTCCGACCAGTCGATCGAAATGAAATTCGGCCGGCGTCTGCAGGATCACGATACTTTCACCTACGAAATGCTGCCGGAAGTGGAGTTCCAGGTCGAGAGTTATCTGCATTACCAGGGCAAGCGGTTTGTCGAGCGTTTTGATGCGAACAGTTATCTCTACCTGACGCGGGCCATGGACTATTTTGACCTGGTATCCCAGCATGGTTCGCTGGTCAATGCGCTGGGAAAAACAGAAGCACGCTTCCTGATCGCCTCTTATGATTCCGACTGGCTGTTTACGACCAGCCAGAGCAAGGAACTCGTCAGGGCTTTGATTGAGTGTGGAAAACATGTCTCGTTTATTGAACTCAAGAGCCCGTTCGGACATGATTCCTTTCTGATTGAAATCGAACAGCTGAATAGAATGATTACCCCTTTTCTGGAACAGGCTTACTCCACCCGCCTCGCGGAAAGTAACAGGACTTAGTCAAGCGGAACTCCACCATGCGTGCTCAACATCGATACTGTATGCAGGATCCTTCACTGGAAGTGACCGACAAGCTGCTGCTGGAACAGATCCAGCCCGGCAGTCGCGTGCTCGACCTGGGCTGTGGTGATGGCCGTCTGCTGGCGCGGCTGCGCGAAGAACGGGATGCTTCCGTTCTGGGCATCGAAATTGATATCACTCAGCATCACGCCGCCATCGCCCGTGGCGTGCCCGTGATCCAGGCCGACCTGGACGAAGGACTGCTGGATATCCCCGATGGCGCATTCGATTATGTGGTTCTGAGTCAGACACTGCAGCAGGTGCTGCACCCCAAACAGTTGCTGGAAGAAATGGTCCGGGTCGCCAAAAAAGCGCTGGTCGTCGTCCCGAATTTCGGGAACTGGCGGATTCGGCTGCAGGTACTCAAACAGGGCCGCGCCCCGGTTACCGAAGTTCTGCCTTACGAATGGTACAACACCCCTAACCTGCACCTGATGTCGATGCATGATTTTCAGGATCTGATGCGCCTGCTGGGCATCGAAATTCTACAGGAAGTTCCGATCATCAATCACCAGGCTGTCGAAAAAGCCTGGCTCGCCAACCTGCGGGCACAGCATGTCCTCTATGTCCTGCAGCGTGTGGAAGGACCGGCAGAACTCCCTGCCTCCCATCACACTTCGACGGGTCAATCCACGCCCATCACACACTAACCGTGTCCCTTTTTCTGTCGCGTCTACAGGGTCTGTTGCCCTGAGTTGAATAAATTGAGAGTCGCGATGTTGAAATGTGATGCGCTCTCAAGCGCAGCCGGTCACCGGCCTGTCCTTCATTTTCGCTGACATGAGTGAAATTACCGTCAAAATAATTCGCTTTTCAACCGCTCAATTCCTGTTTCCAAAATTCGATTTTCCCGATATACTGCCCCACCTTCAGCATGAATCTGGTGTCTTTCCCGCCCGGATGGCAGAAACACACCATTCACCTAAAGCGTAACCATACAAGAGTTTGAAACAATTAAGCGACCCGCTTTATTAAAGAGAAAGAGGGAAAGGACTCCCGATGCGTATCATAGCAATCATGAATCAAAAAGGGGGCGTCGGCAAAACGACGTCGAGCGTGAACATGGCTGCCGGCCTGGCGATGCAGGGCAAGAAAGTCTGCCTGATCGACCTGGACCCACAGGGACATGCCTCGTTACACCTGGGCATCGAACCATTCGGCAGTGTCCCGACCGCCTACGATGTCTTTTCGGGTATTAAAACGCTCGCCGAAACCCGGCAACTGGTCGCCAAAAACTTATGGGTCGTGCCTGCGACACTCGATCTGGCAGCGACAGAACTGGAACTGGTTGACGCCGACAACCGGGAAATCGTTCTGCGCCAGGCGATCCGGAAAATGGCAGAGACCGAACCGTTCGATTACATCATTATGGACTGCCCCCCTTCACTGGGTGTGCTGACCATCAACGCGTTGACTGCAGCCAGTGAAGTGATCATTCCTCTGCAGCCTCACTTCTTCGCCTTACAGGGGCTCTCCAAGTTGCTCGAAACCACGGCGCTGGTTCGTCGACGATTGAACCGGGAACTGCGTGTTTCCGGCGTGGTACTCTGTCTGTATGAAACCGGCACCCGACTGGCAGCCGACGTGACTGATGACCTGAGCGCGTTCCTGAATCACAGCGATCCGGAAGCCCCCTGGTCGTCTGCGAAAGTATTTAAGAGTCGGATCCGACGGAATATCAAACTGGCCGAAGCACCCAGCTATGGTCAGTCGGTCTTTGATTATTCCAGTTCCTGTCCCGGCGCCAAAGACTATGGCGGACTGGTGCAGGAAATCATTGCCGACGAACAGGTGGAAGAATCGCCGATCCGACAGGCTGCCTGATTACTCTGCAGCCTTCTGCTTTTCTTCCAGCTTTGCTTTCGCTTCTTTCCAGAGTGGATCATAAACCTCTTTGTCAAACGGAGGACATCCGGTGGGATACTGTCCCAGGGGATGGTCCTTCGTGCGCATGAGGTTGGTGCAATACGAAAACGTCCGACAGACAGTTTTGCGATTGAGCTTGCCTTCTTCCTGAAGCTGTTTCGCAAACTCAGGCTGTGAGAGCGTGGCCCGGCCCATCCCCACGATGGAGATCTTTCCGGACTCAACATTCGCAGCCGCGGCGTGCATGGCATAGTCCTGCAGCCAGCTGTAACCACTGCCCACCACGGGAATATCCGGGACCGCTGCCTGGATCTGACCGGCAATCCGGAAGTGACGGGCGACGCCGATCAACGGATGTTCGGGAGCATGGTAGCCATCGGTGGGCGGAAATTCCGCGGGCCTCACAATATGGGGATTCGCATACGGGTTTCCATTGGAGATGTTAATCAGACCAACTCCCCACTCTTTCAGGAGTCGGGCCACCTCGAGCGGTTCGGTCAGATCTTCCTGGAGATGATCGTCGGGATTGGTGCCGAACGCGGTTTGCAGCGGCAGTTCGTGCGGGCAGGGTTCGCCGATAAAGTCATCGCCGGCGCCCTGGTAAGGAATCCCGTCGTAACCATTCATACGGGTGCCGATCACCAGCGTCGGACATTCTTCGCGAATACGCTTGATAACGTTGCGCACCAGGCGCGTGCGGTTCTCCAGTGAACCACCATATTCGCCAGGACGATTTTTCGCTGCCAGCAATTCCGAAAGCAGGTACCGATGGCACTGCTTGATATCCACAAATTCGACCCCGATCGATTCCGCCAGTTTAGCGGCAGTCACATACTGGTCTTCAATGTATTTCAGATCATCGTCTGAGAGCAGCGGGTAACTGTCGTCAACGATCCGCCCGCTTGATTTATCTACTGTCCGGGGATCGAGGATCTGATCATGGGTGGCCAGCAGTGGTCTTTCAAAACTGAACCGGCCCGAATGCGTTAACTGCAGGCCGATCACCAGACCGTCAGCCGATCCGAATACTTCCGCATGCGCGTCGCGACAACCTGTCAGCATCTTTTCCAGTGAGGAGGCTGTTTTATCATTGATCATCAACTGGCGGGGATTCATCCGCGCTTCCGGACCGATGGCGGTGGCTTCCCCCCAGATGAGTGAGGCGCCCCCGGCTCCGAAGCGCTGATAACGTCGATAGGTCAACTCGTCAGGGAAACCATCAGTGGTTCCGTCGCAGCCTTCCATCGGCTGAATTCCCAGTCGACTTTTCGCCTGCAGATGACCGATCTGAATGGGTTGATACAGCACATCAAAGTTATCGGAAACCTGGATCGGACAGCCCAGGCGTTCAGAGTCTGCCACGACGTCGGCGGGAGATTTATACTTGAAATATTTGGCCATGAGGAAAGACTTTTCGCATGCAGTTGAAGATCGCGGAAGTTCATTTTTTTACTGCAACGAGTTTACTCAAACCGATCGTGAAATGCCATTCACCAGCCGGATTCGAAAGACTGCAGAATCAGAGAGCAAGCAGGACCAGTTCCCGTTTTACTGCAGCGTCTTCAGGCCATCTGCATCGAGCATAAAAGATTGAGAGACGCAACTGTTAAATGTGATTCGATATAAGCTCAACCAGGTGCGGTCAGCGGTTTACCGTTATCCCGCGCGGAGAGCTTCAGCAGGAAAGGGACTGCCGACTCGGCCCATTCTTCTGCCGTCGCATAGTGCTCGGCATGCGATCCGAAACAGCTTTGCAGCAGGGCGGTGTTGATGACTCCCGGGTTCAGGGGAATCGCCGCCATCCCCGATGGTAATTCCTGCGCCAGGGACTGTGTTAAACCTTCGATGGCCCACTTCGTCGCACAATAGGAGGCGACTTCCGCGGAAGCCGAACGTCCCCAGCCCGAACTGAAATTAACGATGATACCAGACTGGCGTTCTATCATCGCGGGTACAAAGTGACGGATCGTATTGATGGTCCCTTTGATATTGACGTCCATGATTTTATCAATTTCGTCTGCCGAAATTTCCCAGAGCGGGGCATTGTCATTGATCACGGCAGCATTGTTCAACAGCAGATCGGGTGGGCCCAGTTGATCGATGATCGTCGTCGCCCAGTTCGCGACCGCGCGGTCATCAGACACATCGACGGTAGAAAACTGATGGGGCGCACCAAACTGAACTGTGAGTTCCGCAATTTTATCTGCAGAGCGGCCACAGCCAGCGACGGTGTGCCCTGCTGCAATCAACGCCTGAGTCATAGCGCGGCCCAGTCCCTGGGTCACGCCGGTGATGACAATCACTTTCGACATGCTGGCTGTCCCTGTCTCCGCTGTTCGTCAGATTACTTCGATTCCGATTTGGCTGCTGCTGCCGCTCTTTCGTCTTCTTTTTTGGAAAGCTCCGGATTGGGGGGCACTGCGGCCGGTGCGTCGCCGCGAATCCATTTGATGGCTCCGATCACGGATTCCTGAAACTTGGGATTGGCCCAGGTTTCCGGATTGTGTCCCAGGTTATTGACGAAGACTTTGCCTTCGCCCCACTCTTTCGCCCAGGCGACCGGCACCTGGTAGGGACGTTTGGGATTGCTCTTTTCCATGTTGAGACTCATCAGCACATGCACTTTTTCCGGCTGCCAGTTTTTGTACTGGTAGATTTCATCTTTAAACTGGAACTCTTTGCCGAACGGTTTCATCGCGGGGAAATCAGGATTGTGAACCGTGATTGTCACGGTGTTCCCGGCATTCCAGGGATGCCCGTTGAATGAGCCGCCAATCATGTCCCAGTAAGGTTCATATGTTTTGTAAGTATCGGTCGCCGAATGAAAGCCGATAAACCCGTGGCCCTTCTGCTTGAGCCAGTCGTTCAGAAAATACTGCATGTCCTCTTCTTTGATGGGCAGCATGCCTGTGGTATAGAACATGACGATATCGTAGTTCTGCAGGTTCTCTTTGGTGAAATCTGCGGCGGCGTCCTGGGTACAATCCACGGTAAACAGGTCGGACTGTTTGCCCAGTTGAATCATGGCGATTTCGGCAGGAGCCAGTTTTTCTTCCTGTCGTTTGACGGAACCGTGAGTGAAGCCTTTGCTCTGTGTAAGCATCAGCACCCTGGTCTTCCCTTCTGCTGCATACGTGTCAGCTGAGAAAGCCAGGACAGAACAAATCAGCAGACAGCAGGCTGTCATAAATCGATAACTCATGGTGATCGCTCCACAGTTGAGTATGTTGATGTTGCGTGAAATCAGACATCCATTTTAAGGAGAACCTCTCAAATAATGCAAAGCAAAACAGTTAATCGGTCAGTTTCTGCACGCGGATGTTGCGAAACTCGACGGCGTCCCCTTCGGATTGAATGCCGAAAAAACCTGATTTCAATTCGGTGGGTTTGGAAGTCGCGATCTGAGTTCCATTCAGGACCGATGTCAACGCGCCGTCTTTGCAGACGACTTCGATGGTATTCCATTCGCCCAGGGGACGGCGGGCTTTCTCTCTGGCTGATTCGTTATCAGTCACATCCAGCTGGATCTCCCTGCTGTTCGATTTGATGTGGCCCATCTCCGCAAATTTGCCTTGAACTTCGAGGCACTTCGGCCAGATCCGGTTTTCGCCCGTGATGAAAAACAGGAATCCGGTATTCGGATTTTCATTTTTCTCAGCGGCTCCCGGAAAACGATATTCGAGACGGATCGTACAGTTGCCGAATGACTCGCTGGAATACAGATAGCCGCGGGGAGTCCCTTTGCAGGAAATCACGCCGTCTGCTTCGCTCCAGTTTTTCTCCTCGGAGGGAGCCGTTGATTTCTCATTGAAAACTTCAAAGTCTTTCAGACTGAGCAGGGTGAAACCTTCTTCCACATCGAATAACGATTCCAACGTTTTTTCCGGAATATCGATGGCCGAAACTTCATCGGCCGCCTTCTTTTTTTGCGCTTCGGTCGGACCGGAATCGGAGCAGGCCGCCAGCAGACAGGCCAGTGAAAGCAGAGGGATAAGGCGATTCAGGGTTTTCATAAAACGTCTCTTTCCGAAAAGTCAAACAAAATTCTTATCTGAAGCATAACTTCATCTTGTATTCACATTCTAACGTACAATACCGGCAACACATAAGAGAGCGGTTGCGAAAACTGCAAAACGCTTTTGACACTTTAGACATACAATTCGGGAGATGCGACAACCAGTCACACCATCAGTCTCTCAAGACAGCTATAATCGATACAGCTTCCTTCAACACTGCAGATTTACTACAGAAAACGATGAAGAAATGCGGGAGATGCCGCAGAAACTACCGATATATAATACTGACTCTCCTTTGACTGAATCGCCTGACAGAAAACTGTTTCTCACCAGAACCAAACCAACTGACCCCGGCGACCGGTGTCTTCCACACACGACCTCGGTAACTTACCGGGATAGAAATGGGCTATCATGCAACAATTAGTGACTTCTCCGCCTGGAGAAGAATTGAAGACAATCCCCTCAGAGCCTGCCGTTCTCTCACAGCGAATGGAAGAGCCTGGAACTGCTGATCAGCGACAGATCTTGAGCATTTCCGTGCTGGAGTGGCTGAATGCGGAACTGCGTAAAGAAGTCGAAAAGCGGGAAATTGTCGCTTTCCATCCAAGCGAGAACGTGCTGAATCGACTGCAGAATATGTTGA
>NZ_CAXAVM010000159.1:0-16615 GCF_963972345.1 uncultured Gimesia sp.
GGTGACGCGCCCGATGCACCTGCCCCAATGAGCCGGCGGCCAGGGGCTGGGGATCAAACTCAGCAAACAGCTCGCTGATGGGAGCTTCCAGTTCGCGTTCCACAATGGCCATCGCAATTTCACCGGGAAACGAAGGAACCCGCTCCTGAAGCTTTGAGAGCTCTCGAATGACATCGCGGGGTACCAGGTCGGGGCGGGTGCTGACCACCTGGCCAAACTTGATAAACGTCACTCCCAGGCTTTCCAGGGCCAGCCTGATGCGTTTCGCGCGAGTGAGTTTGATCTCGGGTTCTGTACGCTTCCAGAACATCAGCCGACGTCCCCAGCGGAGATAACGCCTTAACCCCAGTTGATCGACCAGGTCATCAAAACCATAGTTCATCAGGACAGTGACAATTTCGCGACTTCGACGTAGGTTTCTGATTAATCGAAATGGATTTGAGTCCAAGGTCTTCTCCTGCAAAGCAAACGATCTCACGAAAATCCTCTTCGGGAAGTGCGGTGCCGCCCTGGTTCGGTTTCACTTTTTATCTTACCAGACTATAACAGACGTTCCTATGCAGCCAAGCCCCGATCCTGTTAAAATGGGATTCGATCAAATCATATTCTGTTTCAAATGGAAGGCGGAGCCCGACATATGCGAATCATTCAATTGAGCCTGCTGATCCTCGTTTGCCTGAGTGTTCCCTGCCGCGGTGGTGACTGGCCTCAAATTATGGGTCCTTATCGAAATGGTCATGCTGCCGCCGGCGAAGCTTTGGCTGCAGAGTGGCCTGCCGGCGGTCCCCCCTTGAAATGGCAGCGACCTGTCGGAAGCGGCTTTGCCGGACTCGCGATCTCCCGGAATGTGGCAATTTTATTTCATCGAATTGAAGATGAAGAAATTGTCGAAGCACTTCGCGCCGATACCGGGGAGGTCCTCTGGAAACATTCGTCTCCCGTCAGCTACAAGGGGACTTTTAACCCGAACGATGGCCCCATTGCCGTCCCCTTGATTGATAAAGACCGCGTGTATGTCTTTGGGATTGCCGGGCACCTGCAATGCCTGGACTTCAAAACGGGGAAACAGATCTGGTCACGTCAGACCCACCAGGACTTTCAGGTAGGAGAAGGGTATTTTGGAGTCGGCAGTACCCCCCTTATTATCGAAGACAAACTGCTGGTGAATGTAGGAGGCAAACGTCAGAATGCCGGCATTGTCGCATTTTCACTGGACGAGGGCAGAACGCTCTGGAAGTCAATGCCTGATGATGCCAGCTACTCTTCACCTGTCTCCGGCTTTTTTAATGGCCGTTTCTATGCCTTGTTTATCACTCGTCAGCACCTGGTCGGCGTCGACCCGGAAAACGGGAATATTCTGTTTCAATTCCCTTTTGGTAAGCGGGGCCCTACTGTAAACGGGGCGAACCCGGTTCAGGTTGGCAGACATGTGTTTGCCACCGCCAGCTATGGAGTCGGTGGATTCTGGGGACTCGTAGGAGGCAACAGCACTACCGAGATCTGGCGGAGTGAAAAGCCCATGTCCAGTCAGTACACAACACCGATCGAATACGATGGAGCCCTCATTGGCATTGACGGTCGACAGGATGTTGGTCCTGCGCGGCTGATCTGTTTTGATCCGAAATCGCAGAAAGTGCTCTGGTCCAAAGAAAACTTCGGATATGCCACCCTGCTGGAAGCAGACAACAAACTTCTGATTCTGAAAACAGATGGCACACTCGTCATGGCGACCGGCTCGAAAGAAAAATACCAGGAACTGGGGCGCGCACAGGTTTTGAATTCGACGACCCGGGCGCTGCCTGCACTATCAAATGGCCTGTTGTTCGTCCGGGATACCAAAACCCTCAAATGCCTCGAACTCAATAAGCCAGGCCAGTCTCCTGCCACTCCAGATAACTCGAACTCAAATTAAGGATTTCTCATACAGATGTCAGTCAGTCAACGTACCAAGAGTGAAGAACAGTTTGCCCGCGCCCTGAAAGTTATTCCGGGGGGCGTCAACAGTCCCGCACGCGCTTTTGGAGCAGTCGGAGGACACCCGGTGATGATCGATCGGGGCGAAGGTCAGTACCTGTACGACATTGATGGTAACCGCTATATCGATCTGGTGGGGTCCTGGGGACCACACATTCTGGGACACCTGCATCCCCGGGTGATGCCCCGGATAGAAGCCGCCCTGAAGAAAGGCACCAGCTTTGGTGCTCCGACTTTAGTAGAAACGGAACTGGCTGAACTCGTTGCAGAACTGGTTCCCTGTGTGGAAAAAGTGCGGATGGTGAATTCCGGTACGGAAGCAGGCATGAGCGTGATTCGCCTGGCTCGTGGGTACACGAGACGCGATAAAATCATCAAATTTGCAGGCTGCTATCACGGTCATGTCGACAGCCTGCTGGTTCAGGCAGGCAGTGGCGCGCTGACCCTGGGAACGCCTTCCAGCCCGGGTGTACCGCAAGGCTGCACCGCCGACACACTGGTCCTGGAATACAACGATATTGAACAGCTAAAAGAGACCTTTGCGCAATTGGGCGATCAGATCGCTGCAGTCATTCTGGAACCGGTAGTGGGGAACATGGGAGTGGTACTGCCCGAACCCGGCTTTTTGGAAACAGTGCGTGAAGTCTGTTCCCAACATGGATCCGTCTTCATCATGGATGAAGTGATGACGGGCTTCCGCGTTGCCCTGGGTGGTGCGCAACAACGTTTTAATATCATGCCGGACATCTGCATGCTGGGGAAAGTGATCGGCGGTGGTATGCCCGTTGGCGCCTATGGAGGCAAAGCGGAAATTATGGATGTCATTTCCCCCGTGGGCAACGTGTACCAGGCGGGAACCCTCTCCGGGAACCCGATCGCAATGGCATCCGGACTTGCCACACTGGAATGCCTGCGGGAAAGCAATCCGTATGCAGAACTGGAAGCAAAAACCAGCCGTTTAACTCAGGGCTTGCGTGCCGCGGCTGCCAAAGCAGATCTGCCTCACACGCTCGCGGAATGCGGTTCCATGTTTACCCTGTTTTTCAACCCGGAAAAAGTCACCAGCTATGCCATCTCGGCTAAAAATGATGCGGCACGTTTTGGTCGCTATTTCCAGGGTATGCTGGATCGAGGTGTTTATCTGCCTTGCAGCCAGTTTGAAGCCAACTTCACTTCTGTCATGCTGACCGATGAAGATATTGCGCACATCATTCAGGCAGCAGAAGAAGTCTTACAGGACATTGGCTGATTAACGGGGCAAAGACTGAAGCGCATTACATTTAATCATAGCGTCTCTCCATTGATGAAACCCGGTCCCATCAGTATGGGAGACGCTGCGATAAAACGGGACACCGTCTAAGGCGTAAAATCTGTCTGATCGTTGATGGCCAGACAGAACTCCGCCAGCAGACGGGCCGCTTGTTCCAGATCGTCCAATGAGACGACTTCCACCGGACTGTGCATATACCGGTTGGGGATTGCCACAATTCCCGTCGCCATGCCCCCCTGGTTTAACTGCATCGCATTGGCATCATTTCCGGCAGGTCGTGAGATTCCATTGATCTGACAGTCGATTTTGAATTCACTCGCCAGTGAAGTTAACGAGGAGAATACCACCGGGTTCACGTTCGGACCTCGATAGACAACCGGTCCGCCTCCCAGTTTGATATCGCCATTTTCCTGCTTGCTTACAGCGGGACAATCCGTTGCGTGGGTGACATCAACGGCAATCCCCACTTCCGGCTGGATGGAATAAGCACTCGTCTTCGCACCACGGAGTCCGATTTCTTCCTGAACCGTGGAAACGGAGAAGACCCCGACACCGGGTGATTTCTGACTGACCTGACGCAGGGCTTCCATGACAACCCAGACGCCCACCCGATTGTCCATTCCGGGAGCAGACGCCAGATTATTCAACATCGGCCGATATCCCAATTCGAAGGTTACCGGATCACCAATGGCGACCAGCTTGCGGGCTTCTTCGCCATTTTTTGCTCCGATGTCGATCCAGAGATCCTTGATTTCGGGAACGGTTTTACGTTCATCCGGTGTCAGCAGGTGGATGGCCTTGCGAGCGATCACCCCATGAACGGGACCTGAAGACGTATGGACCTGCATATTCTGGCCCAGCAACATCTGAATATCCCAGCCACCAATCAGATTCGCCCAGAGGTAACCTTCGTCATCAATGTATTGCACGAGCAGACCGATCTGGTCACAGTGACCGGCGAACATCACCCTGCGTTCCGCTTTTGGATTCACGGCGGCAATCACATTCCCGTGCAGGTCTGTAGTGACTTCATCAGCGAATTCACGCGCGAACTCACGCACGACATCCTGAATCGGACCTTCATAGCCCGAAGGAGCGGGAGAGTGCAGCAGTTTTTTTAAGAAATCCAATGATGAAGCATCCATGAATCTGATCCTGACTGGTTGAGGGTTTTGCCTGCAATGCGAACGGGCACTTTGAAACGCAGTTTCAGCGCCTGTCCCTGAACGTCCAATTGTAAGTAGCTGTATTCTAGTAACTTAAGGATTTAATTCAATGTGTGATTCAACACTGCTTTGGAGCGAATTTATCCGCCGGAAATACAATTTTCCCGCAGTAGAAAATCAACAAAAAGTCCCCGTCCTCCGGAATTCTTTAAGCTAGACTTTCGATACCATGCGAGCCGACCTGCCACTCCTCATTTGAAGACTTTCGACAGTCGATGCAGAGTACTCGCATTACAAAATGAATTAGATACAAACATCAAGCTACTGCTGAAGTAGTGTAATTCGCAGAAATTGACAAGGATACAAATGACGGACTGGACAAGGTTACGTAAAAAGCTGATCGGAGAAGGAAAAAAAAGTCCACTGCCGCCAGAAATCAAACTTCCGATGCTGCCTAAGGCGGTGATGGAGTTCTCCCGGAAGGCAGAAGATCCTGATACAACGCCAAAAGAACTCAGTAAAATCATCGAAACCGATGCCGGAATTTCGTGCGAGCTGTTACGAATGGTCAATTCCAGCGCACTGGGTTTGAGACGAAAAGTCTCTACTATCCAGCAGACCATTACCCTGCTGGGCATCCGCTCCACAAAGCTCTTTCTGGTCACAACCGGATTGAAACAGGCGATGTCGACGTCTGACTCGAAACTGATTAATCTGCCAAACTTCTGGAGCACCAATCTCGAACGGGCATTGATGGCTCGTGAAATGGCCTTGCTGATGAAGGTGGATCCTGATGTGGCATTTTCAGCAGCCATGCTTCAGGATTTTCTGCTTCCCATCCTCTCACGCGAACGATTTGATCATTATCTGCAGTTTACGATCAGCCAGGACAGTTCTCCCTGTCTTCTCAGTGATTATGAATGCGAGCACTTCAGGTGGAATCATTGTGAAGCGGCTGCGCACGTCATGCTGGACTGGTCATTTCCTGATGATTTGATCTGTTCGGTCTATCTGCATCATGAGGGATTGAAAATGCTGACCGATGATGAATTGGGGCAGACCCCGGCAACGGCAGTCGCAGTGGCGTCACTGATACCAGATCCACTCAGACAGAACCCGGAGGGGCTCCAGCAGCTGTTAACTTTGAATGAAGCGTGGCCGGAATTTAAGCTGTTCGAACTGGCCGAGAAGATTGACCAGGAACTGAGAGCAGAATCGACGGCGGCAGCGAACTATCTTTCCCTGAAAAACCGTCTGGAGAAATACGCTGTGCTACTTGAAGAACATTCGGCTGAGGAAGTCTGTTCTTACGATTGGGTATGATGCCGGGAACGAGCCTTTTCCCTTCAGGAAACGGTCGTGGAATAATCGCTGGACTGCTTCAGGCTCTTTTCCCACTTTTCTTTTTCTGACCTGACCTGCTCTTCGGTAGGGCTCTGTTGAGCGGCAGCGGTATCGCTTTTCAAAAGATAACGACCATCTTCAGTGTGTATGCAGAACTGTTTGAACCACAGCATACTGGCTACATTAGGCTGCGGACTGTATAAGGTCACCGCGATCCCTTTTTCATAGAGGTCATACAGCATACCGAAAAATCCACTCGGAATGTATTTGACCGATGACAGTTCAACGCCGATTGACTTACATCCTTCCTGATCTACCAGGCGTGTCAACGTTTCGCGCAGCAAGGCCAGATCAGCTCCGTCCCAGATTTCCATGGTTCCGAAATCCAGTACGGTCACTCCTTCACGCTCGTAGACACTCATTCGATCGCGTTTTGATGCCATGCCGTTGTTCTCACTTTCTGCTTGTTCTTCTTGTGGAATATCAAAGCTGCTGAACAGTGAACTGTTAAGAAGATTGAATAGACGCAAAGCGCGGGCCATTGTTGCCCTGATTCGTTCAGTTGTGTTTCAAAAAGCAGGTAAACCGCTATATAATTGAGACTTAAGAAATGCCAGCCGTTTTCAGATTCACTAATTCTTCATATGAGTTGTTGTATTTTTTCTACACCAGAACAACATCAGGTGTAAAAAGACATCACAATTTGTTTGAATTCGAAAACAGGCCGCGGCAGCAGCACTTTCCAAACTGTTGCAATATCTAACCTTCTCTACGAACTGCAGAGCACGAATGTTGGATTTTGGCAACAAGATCTCGGTTTCTACCACGACGTTCAAGTCGGAAAAACCTGACAGGCAAAAGTAGAGTTACTGAACGATGCCGTTTGCAAACAGGCAATGACGCGAAACACGCGGAGCGACAGCTGGATTAAAAGCTCATCGAATCCTGGAGAGAACCCGCTGTCTGCTATTTGAAATTCCGGATCGAGGGGGGAATTTCAGCCTGCATTCCCTCAAACAGTTTCATCAGCCGCACGACGACTTCAGGATGCTGGCTGGCGACATTGTGTTGCTCTGCGGGATCCTCCTGCAAATTGAACAACATCATGGGCACGGGTTTGGCGCCAGTAAGCAGGCCGGGTTGCTGGTCTGGCATCGCCTGCTCATACGGGGCAATGATGGTCACTCCATCCGGCCCGCGCGGGTCAATCCAGTCTTTACCTTTACCGGCGAGTACCTGTCGGGGAGATGGTTTCACATGCAGCTTCCAGGGACCGCTGCGAACGGTAAACAGCGAATTCCCCTTCATCGAATACAGAGCCTGATGAGGTGTCGGTGCCTGCTCTGTCAAGACGGGGAACAGGTCTTTGCCATCAATGACCCGGTCAGCGGGCACAGGAATCCCTGCCTGTTTCAGAATCGTGGGAAAGACATCAATCGAACCACAGACGGTATCAATCACCTGCCCTGGTGGAATTTTTCCGGGCCAGCGGGCAATCATCGGGACGCGCAAGCCCCCTTCCCAACTGGTTGACTTCATCCCGGAAAGACCCGCGGTATTGCCTCCAAACCAGGGACCGTTATCAGACGCAAAGATCACCAGCGTGTTCCTGTCCAGATTCAGCTCATCAAGTGTCTTGAAGATTTGACCAACGCTCCAGTCCAGTTCTGCAATCACATCACCATACAAACCGGCTCCACTCTGTTTGTAGAACGCTTCCGAAGCAGCCAGTGGCTTGTGAGGCATCGCATGAGGCAGGTACAGGAAAAACGGACGTTCCTGATTCTCATTGATAAATTTAACGGCTCGTTCCGTATAGCGTTTCGTCAGGTTTGCCTGGATGACCGGATACTCCAGCAGCTTTTCTCCCTGCATCAGATTCACAGGTCGCATGTCATTGGAATAGAGAATTCCCAGGTAATCATCAAAGCCATGCCGTGTTGGGAAATATTCCGGATCGTGTCCCAGATGCCATTTGCCGATGCAGATCGTCGCATAGCCATTCGCTTTGAGCAGTTCACTCAACAGCAGTTCGCTCTCGGCAATCCCGACCCCGTTGCGAAACTGTTTTCCATCCGGTGAAGGGTTATACCAGACGCCATGGCGCCAGGGGTAGCGGCCTGTTAAGAGGGTCGCACGTGAAGGGGCACAATAAGGAACCGGTACATTGAACTGAGTTAATCGGGCGCCTTCTGCAGCCATCCGATTGAGATGCGGGGTTTTAAAACGGGGATGACCATAACACTCCAGATCACCATATCCCAGATCGTCGGCGAAGATCACGATGAAATTCGGTTTGGCTTTTATTTCACTGGCCGACAATGTCTGTAGCAGACAGAAGAATACAAATACGAAACCGACTACAATTCGATGAGCGCTTTTCACGAGGAATTCCTGTCAAACGGGTTCACAATGCGAACAACTGGTAGAGCATAAGAGCTGGCGATTCACACTCTTTCAGCATACCAGACCGCATAACTCATGGCAAATAATGATGTTAAGCTAAAAACAGCTTCCAATACACAGTGGAATCTCACCTTGAGCCATCCAGCCAGATGGATTACTTTTCGCATCTGAATTGACTCCTATTCAACTGAAACCGCTTCAATCTGCAAGGATGCACGATGAACGCCGCCAAATTCTTTTTCACTCTGGCGATTGCCGGAGTCACGCTGACAGGATGTAGTAGTGGCGCGAAAGATTCCAAACACGCGCCCCGGGAATCGCAAACGCCGCAAATGTCAGAACAGCCGATGCCGGCTTCAGCGGAACCAGGTGCCGGGGAAAATGCAGAAAAAAAAGAAAAGCATGAGACGGTTCGAGTCTTTTATGGCACCGACCGAAATCTGACCGGTTCGCCCCATCCTGGACAGTTTTATGGAACCCGACGAGCGAGCCTGTCATTGGGTTTCTGTGATGTCAGTATCCCGAAAAATCACGAAGCCGGTAAACTCGAATCACCCAAAATCTGGAAACTGGAATTCCGGGAAAATCCTGACAATCATGTCGTGTTGAAATCAGTTGAGCCCGCCTCCGGTTCAGATTTTCTGGCACAGTTGCGACAAACCATTGAAAAATCGGTGGAAGTCGAAGAGACCTCCAGCGGTCTGGTCAGGGTTGGCGGGGAAGCATTTATCTTTGTGCACGGCTTCAATAACTCGTTTGAAGATGCAGCGCGTCGCACTGCCCAGATCGCGTATGACCTGAAATTCAAAGGAGCGCCCTTGATGTATAGCTGGCCTTCCCAGGAGAAAGGTTCCATCTGGGCTTATAAGGAAGATGGCCGCACGGCGCAGTGGTGTGAAGAAAACGTAACCCTGTTCATAGAAGCGATTGCGCGGGAATCAGGCGCCCGGAAGATACACCTCATCGCACACAGCATGGGAAACCGCGTTTTATCAAGGGCATTGAAGAATATTTCACAGAAGCTGATCCTCACCGGGGAACCAGAGCCCCTGTTTAATGAAGTGATTTTGACGGCACCTGACATTGATGCGCAGGTATTCAAAGAATCGATCGCCCCGCATATTATCCAGACCGCAGAGCGTTTCACGATATATTCCTCTTCAGAAGACCTGGCCCTGAAAGCCTCGCGGGTCGTAAATTCGTTCTGGCACCAGAGGCTGGGCGAGGGAGGCTCTTATTTAACCGTGTTCCCCGAATATCAGCAAATCAATGTGGTCGATGCATCAGAGATCGATACCAACCTGTTTGCGCTGGGGCACTCGTATCATGCTGACAGTAATACCGTGCTGTCCGATGTGAAACTCGTTTTCCAGGGAATCCCCGCGAACCAACGGGATTTGAAATCGCTGCTGGAAAATCTCGCCTGGGAATTTCAGAATAACCGCAGCCTGGTGAGACGGACAATTCGCGGAACATTTCGCTGAACCACATGCCTGGATACTCCAGAAGTAAAAAGAAAAAAAGAGCACAAAAATGTGCTCTTTGAATGAATTCTGAAATCACGATTCAGTGGTTGATTATCCCAGCGGGAAGGGTTCCGGCTCCAGCAGGAACGGGAAGACGCGAATGGGCTCACCCATGGTCAGATCGTCCGGATAACGCAACTGTGCAGCACGGTCCGCGGCAAACTGCAGCTTGGTCAGTTCCAGCCCGCAATAGTGATCTGCGTTTGACTCTGCTGCGACATCCGCGAAGACTTCTCCAGCAGAAGCAGCATGTCGACGCACGCCATGAATACTGCCTTCACGGACCTTGATGCCCGCTGCGGAAAGTTTCACCAGACCTTTAAGGAAACGACCGGGAATCGAATCAGGACCACAGACCCGCAACAGACGCTCCCATTCATCATGGGCTTCCCAATAAAAACCCAGATTGAAATAGTCAATCGCGTTCAGATAATTCCGATGCTCCACCCAGTTATCTTCTGTCAATGCCTTGGGTGGTTTCGGCTTATTCCCATAACTGTGTCCCTTGGGATCTCGATAGGGATGGGGTAAGCTTTTACCCGGCACAAAAGTATAGTCAGGCAGACGGGACGAAGGTAATAAACGCACAACATCAGCAACAGGATAAACCATCCTTTAGAATCTCCAATTTCTCTTTAGTTTAGCTTAGGCCTACAGCTACTGAGGCCAGATACATTCTAGATTGAACTTGTGTGGCGGGTACTGACTGAATTCGTGTCGCAGGCTTTGCAGACAAAAAGTCGGCACCTAACCTATTTATATTTAAAGGCTTCCGCAACGAGAGCGCGAAAACCTTTCACATTTGGGCTCCGCCCCTGTTCCAATCGGGCTCGGTCGCAATCGGCTCAAAATACTGCATGCTCAATACAGCCTTGAGCGAAAGGGGTAGGAAACTGAAAATCGAGCTCTGAAAGCTTATTTTCAAGCTTTATCCCCCCATCATATACAAGCTTTTTCGAACATAAAGAGCAGATTTTGCAAATTGACGCAAATTCCGGGATTTCACGCTCGTCTCGGTCTGATCAGGCGGAATAGTCGACAGAACTGTGCCTTCGAGGCTCAATCGCAGGGCAGGATCCCCTCTACCTGCTTCACTCAAGGCCTGTTAACGAAACATTAGAACAGATCTCTATGCCTGAATCTGCTGGGGCGTGCGGTAGAATTTTACTGCCCCTTGTCTGAGGAACCGGACTTTTTCAGCAATTCTTCCTGAGCGCGAATTCTTCGGGCTGAGATGCTGCGAAACTCCCAGGGAAGCTTTGCATTCTCCGGCAGCGAGTCGAGGACACTCTTCAGCTGAGCATACGATTTCAGGCTGGTGTTTTCGTTTTTCAACCGGTCGGTCTGGGAGAGATTATGTTGTTCCAGCGGGTCCTCGGAGAGATCATAAAACTCTCCCGTTGAATAGAGTTTGAATCGCTCATCTCTGATCACACGCTGCTGATAATACTGTGTCAGACACCACGAGCGCCACGGCTCATTGCGGGGCTGATTCAGAATCTGTGGTGCAAACGATTTCCCGTCAATCGTCACCCCGTTGGGAAGCGGTGCGTTTGCCAGATCAGCCAGCGTAGGCAGAACATCTGCGATATCAATCAGATCATCACTGATCCGCTCACTCCCCACCAGTGCG
The DNA here is from genome assembly GCF_963972345.1 of uncultured Gimesia sp. Classification (NCBI taxonomy): domain Bacteria; kingdom Pseudomonadati; phylum Planctomycetota; class Planctomycetia; order Planctomycetales; family Planctomycetaceae; genus Gimesia; species uncultured Gimesia sp. Next base: position 11,320 of record NZ_CAXAVM010000159.1, read on the forward strand.
GGACAATTGACGATCAATGGCATATTGATTCCCTGTTCCTTGAGAGAATAAATGCCTTCAGCAGAAATACGACCGTTAATCCGCCCTCCCAGACTCTGTTCGGCATTCTGATCGGTTCCGTTATCCGTTCCATTATCGGGAACGATGAACAGAATCGTATTGTCCCGAATCCCCAGTTCATCCATCGCTTTGACCAGTCTCCCGATCAGAAAATCGGAGTAGTTCAACATCCCCGCAAATTTTTCCCGCGGCGTTAAATCTTTCCCGATATTATGCGGAGTATGCACGACCGGAATGTGAGTCAAGATTGCTGAGTAGTATGCACAGAAAGGTTTATCCCGATGTGTTTTCATATAATCAATGAGATAGTCCATAAAAATATCAGGCCCGAACTTACCCTTTGTTTCCAGCCGTTCACCATTCTGGATCACATACGGATCCCAGTAGCGCTGCTTATGAGCCGGGTGCCCCTTCTTGCCTTCCGGGAAGAGACAGTATTCTTCAAACCCGTGCTCCCTGATCGCATCTTTCTGCGCAGGATCAAACAGATCATTAATCTGCCATTTCCCCGAGATACACGTACTGTAACCAGCGTCTCTCAGGATTCGGGCAAAGCAGATCTCGCGATTCCAGTCAAAATATCCGCCGCCATAAATGGCCGGATCATGGTGCGTATGCCAGCCGGAACGAAAGGGATAGCGCCCGGTGAGCAGCATATGCCTGGTGGTACTGCAGACAGGCGTGACATAGCAGTTACGAAACCGCAGTCCCGTGTAAGCCAGGTGATCAATGTTCGGCGTCTGATTCTCCTGACTTCCGTAACAGCGAAACCAGTCTTTACCGACATTGTCGAGCAGGATAAATATGATATTGGGTCGAATGTCCTTTTTTTCTTCCGCCTGCGCAGGCAGACAGCTAAAAAAGATAACACAAACACAGACAGTCTGGATCAGGCGTTTCATAAGATTTTCAACTTAGCTTCTGGAGTACCAGGTTCTTTTCAGGTTGGGGTAATATTTCGACTGCAGCAGATTCAGAGCGCATACTGTTGATCTGAGGAATGACTTTCTCTGTCGCGATATACCAGGCCATGCCCAGCAGCAGAACAAATCCGATCCCCGCAAACAGATTCAGTATCGGCCCGTTTCGATGTTCCCCCATGATTTTTTTACTGCTGGTCAATAACAGCAGGGCACCTGCCGCCAGGGGAGCAGCAACAACGGTTACCGCCTGAGCAGCCACTATCGCAGCAACCGGTTTGGTTCCTGATTCAATGACATACATCGCGACAAACATCCCGGTCAACAATACAGCTGCTGTCAGAATACGCGTCGATTTATCCTGAGGTGTTCCACCCAGCCCCAGGCTGTCGGACAGAATAAATCCGCCAATCATCGAATTCACAATAAAGGAAGAGTAAGCGGCTGAGAACAGTCCAATACAGAACAGAATCTGCCCCTTATCTCCAAACAGAGGCTGTAATGCGTTTCCGACATCGGCGACACTGGTCAGAGTCATGCCGCGCAAAACAGCAGCTGCAGTAGACATGATCATAATCGTAATCAAAGCCATGATGCTGGCGCTGATACAGGCGTCGATCCGACCATCTTTAAGGTCTTTGATCTTCCAGCCTTTGAATCGTGCCAGGTAAGACTGATAGAAAGCAGCCGTAATCACAAACGTGGTTCCAATCAGCCCCAGCAGGGAAATGTCTGTAATCGACTCCAGCCCCGCTCCATCGGAACCGGGAATCACACCCTGTGCCATTTCTGCCAGATCCGGTTTCGCAAAAAACAGATTGATGGCAAACGATGCCAGCATCACAGCCACGAAGACAGACATCAGTCGTTCGACCAGCTTATACAGGTTTTTAAACCCGAACAGAAACGCGATCGAAATTGCATTGAAGATTACGATTCCATATTTGAAATCGGTATAATTTTCCAGAGCCGAATGCACTCCGAGATTGTTCCCAAACTGATAGGCGGCTGAAATGAAAAACACGCCGCAGCCAATCAGTACGGTCAACGGACGACCTACCATCTGCGCCAGCAGCGTACATGTGGATTCAGTCGTCACGGTACCGAGCCTGGCCCCCAGTGAAGTATAGACCAGCATGAAGACCACAGAAACAAGCACAACCCAGATCATGCTGTAACCATCTTTGGCTCCCAGATTGGAACTGGTCAAAATACTGCCAGGGCCAATCACAACGCAGGCGGTTACCAGTCCGGGACCAATCCGCTGCCACCAGTGTAGCTTGCCACTCGCTGCTTGTTCTTCTGTCACGTTTCCGGGTATCCTCATGATGTAAGTTTTATCTGCGGGACACAAAGCATCAGTTATTCATTATGCGAAACCTGTCCCGTTACACAATCCATTTCAGACTCTGTCCGGTTTTATTTTGAAAACAGTCGGTGTACCATTTACTATGAAACAGAAGAATGACCGGAAAGTAAGTTTTGATCTCCCCTGTGCTCACCACCTGCATGACGCGGTTTTAAACTTCAAGTCACCAAAGACAAAATAAGGATGCTGCAGTGAAACAATTGATTACATTACTCTGCCTGGCTGGACTGTTTTCCACCCTCACACTGCAATCCGCGTCTGCCGCTCCGCAACAGAAGAAGCCGAACTTCATTGTCATCTTTTGCGATAACCTGGGCTATGGTGATATTGAACCCTTTGGTTCGGCAGTGAATCGCACACCTTGTCTCAATCGCATGGCAAGAGAAGGGCGCAAGTTTACTCATTACTGTGTGACGGCGGGTGTCTGTACTCCCTCGCGTGCCTCAATTATGACAGGCTGTTATTCCCAACGGGTCGGCATGCACTGGAACCCTCGTGACGGCCAGGTGCTGCGTCCCATTTCCCCTTACGGATTAAACCCGGAAGAAATCACGGTCGCCGAACTTCTGAAAAAGCAGGGTTACAAAACAGGCATGATCGGGAAATGGCACCTGGGAGACCAGCCACCTTTTCTCCCCACCAAACAGGGCTTCGACTACTTTTACGGAATCCCCTATAGCGATGATATGACCCAGGCAGTGGGACAGCGGCTGGGGGATCGACTGGATGGTAAAAACTGGCCTCCCCTGCCCGTCATGTTGAATGACACGGTGATCGAAGCAGGCGTCGACAGAAATTTATTAACCAAAGACTATACCGAGAAAGCGGTCGAATTTATCGAGAAGAATCAAGACCAGCCTTTCTTCCTCTACTTTCCCCAGGCCATGCCCGGCAGTACCAGTAAGCCTTTCGCCAGTGAAGCCTTCCGGGGAAAAAGTAAAAACGGTCCCTGGGGAGACAGCATTGAAGAACTGGACTGGTCTACTGGAGAAATCCTGGACAAGCTGGTCGAGTTGGGTATCGATCAGAATACTCTGGTGATCTGGACTTCAGATAACGGCTCTCCCATGGCCAGAGATATGAACAGTACAGAGCGAGGCACAAATAAACCGTTGAATGGCCGAGGCTACACGACTGCAGAAGGAGCATTCCGTGTCCCCACCATCATGTGGTGGCCTGAAACAGTGCCTGCAGGCACCGTCTGTGATGAACTGGCAACCACGATGGATCTGCTGCCCACGTTTACCTTACTCGCCGGTGGCAAAGTCCCCACCGATCGGATCATCGACGGCCATGATATTCGCCCCCTGATCGAAGGTGAAGCGGATGCAAAAACTCCCTACAACGCCTTCTACTATTATGCGATGGAACAATTGCAGGCAGTACGCAAAGGGCCTTGGAAATTATTCGTGCCTCTGAAAGAATTCAGCCGCCATCCGCACTTCAAAAAAGGGGAAGGCTCTCAACCACTGTTGTTTAATGTTGTCACCGATATCAGCTCGGAACACAATGTGGCCGATCAGCATCCTGAAATCGTAAAAGAGTTGATGTCACTCGCTGAAAAAGCCCGTGCGGACCTGGGGGATACCAATCAGCCGGGAGCCAACCAGCGACCGGCTGCCAAAGTAGATCATCCCGTTCCGCCGACCCTGCAAACAACGTCAACCAGGTAAACCAATGCCTGCACACCATCCCCCTGCGAACTTTAACTGGAAACTGAGAAGCAGATGCACTCCCTGGAAACTGACTGCCAGACAGTCAAACAGAAACTCGACTCCGATCATCCCTTCCTGCTGCTTGACTGTCGCGAACAGGATGAACATACCCTGGTCAATATTCCTGAAGCGCGTCTGCTGCCGATGAGCGAAATCCAGAATCGCATCGCAGAACTGGATGACCAGCGCGAGGCAGAAATCATCGTTTACTGTCATCATGGCATGCGCAGTCTGCAGGTAGCAACTTGGCTGCAGCAGCAGGGATTTACGAATGTCAAAAGCATGCAGGGCGGAATCGATGCCTGGTCCTGCGAAATAGACAATACAAAACAGCGCTATTAGGCCATTGTCTGGTAGCAGCAATATCTGCCTGATATAATTTGCGACACCACTGATTGATCCACCATAGTCCACCTGCCCGGGAGTACCACATGTCTTACGAACAAGTTTTTTTTCTGTTTCCCCTGGTGGCGGGAATTGCCTTCAGTAATGTGACTGCAACTGCCGCTGAAGAGCCCCTGATATTTATCTCTGCGTTTGCTCCTGGTGAAAAGGGAGCCATTCATGCTTATAAAATGAACCCGCAGACCGGCGAACTCAAACTTGTAGAACGCACTCCCGATGTGGAACATCCTTTTTTTCTGGCGGTTTCTCCCGATAACAAATTTCTGTATTCCATTCATGCTCCAGGAAAATTCAGTGGGAAAGACAATGAATTTGTTTCCGCTTTCGCACTGGAAGGACGTACCGGGAAACTCAAGCTGCTCAACCGCCAGTCCTCTCAGGGAACGGCTTCCTGTTACCTTGATATCGACAAATCCGGCAAGTCAGTCGTGGTTGCCAATTACACCACAGGCAGTGTTGCCTGTTTACCAGTGAAAGCGGATGGCTCTCTCGGCGAAGCGGAAACATTCATCCAACACACCGGCTCCAGTGTCAATCCACAGCGTCAGAAAGAACCACATGCACACTGCAGTGTAATCAGTCCCGACCAGAAATTTGTATTCGCTGCGGATCTGGGACTCGATAAAATCCTGGCTTATCGGCTTAACCCCGAAACAGCTGAGTTGACTCCAGCCGCTCAACCATTTGTGCGAACGATCCCCGGTGCGGGTCCCCGGCATCTGACATTTCACCCAGATGGAAAGCAGATGTATGTGATCAACGAATTGAAAAATTCGATCACGGAATTTGATTACAATCCCGAATCGGGCATGCTGATCGAAGGCCAG
>NZ_CAXAVM010000160.1:0-16575 GCF_963972345.1 uncultured Gimesia sp.
CTGCCGGGATCAATTTTAAATACGAAGAAGTAGGAGAAAAACGTGTCCGATTTTTCCTGAAACATGCCCGGCGAAAACCGGGCTTCTTCAGTCCCTTTGAACTGCATTTCTCTGGCGAAGGAAGGGGGCAGCGTAATCTGCTCCCCCTTCCAGCCAGCGGGAACGGTGATGTGCTTCGCCATCTCCGCATCGGCAGCCAGCACGGTGCTCGCCCCGGACAGAATCACAAGTAAAACGATAAAACAGCGCATATCAAAAGACTGCATACAAGGCGTTTTCTATCTTGAGGAATGTGACAGTCTAAATCGAAGCGATTTCAAAGCCGGTGCGGTAGTCCCGCGTCAGGTATTTGTTGGCCTCCGAGTTGTTCGTGATCTTGAGCGCTTTGCCATCGAATTCGAGTGTTTCGCCGGGGAAGAACGCGGCAACATTTCCTAATTGCACGGCTTCGGTCAGATGGCCTCCGTATTCAAACCCGTCGGTGGGCTGTTTTCCGGACAGGCAACCATCGACCCAGCCGTGATAATGGTCGAGACTTTCCACCGGTTCGATATTAACACCTTCGATGTTAACAAACGGCAGGCTGTAATGAGGCAGAATCATGTTGCCTTTTTGACCGACGAAAATGGAGCCTCCGTTCGGCAGAGACTGGCCGGGTAATAGTTTGGCAATTCTGCTGTCGGGCCGCCGTCCGCCATCGTACCAGGAAATCGGCAGACTGCTAGCCGTATACTGCGTGCCGGGAATGACGTATTTGATGGTTTCCTGTGCGGGCCAGACTTCATCATTCATGCCGGTGTGTTCCGAGTGCACGCTCACAGGGTCGCCCGTAATTTTAAGGGCTGAATACACGGGGTCGAGTAAATGGCAGCCGAAATCACCGATGGCTCCAGAGCCGAAATCCTGCCAGTCTCTCCATGTAAAGGGATGGTAGACGCGGTTTCCGCCGTAAGGACGCATGGGGGCCACGCTGACCCAGAGGTCCCAATCCAGTGTTTTCGGAACCGCTTCGTTATTCGCAGGCCTGTTAAGCAACCCGCTGCGTCCATGCCCTGTCGTACCGACATAGGAATGCACGGCCGTGACTTTTCCGATGACGCCGTCTTGAATCGCTTTTACTGCGGTGCGATAAGCCGAGTGCGAATGAATCTGGTTGCCCATCCGTGTGATGACACCTGCTTTTTTAGCCTGCAGTCGCATCTGGCGGGCTTCCCAAACCGTGCGTGTCAGCGGTTTCTGGCAGTAAACGTGTTTCCCGCGCTGCATCGCGTCGATGCTGATGATGGCGTGAGTATGGTCGGGAGTGGAAACCGAGACCGCATCAATTTTATCACCCAGTTCATCCAGCATTATTTTGTAGTTCTGGTAGATGGGCGCGTCAGGTGCCAGAGGTTTGACCTTCTCTGTCCGCGCCAAATCGACATCGCAAAAGGCGACGCATTTCACTTTGTCGTGGCTGGCGATGTTCTTGATGTCGGAATACCCTTTGCCATCGGTGCCGATGCCCGCAAACTGCAATTGCGAGTTCAAATTCTGTCCGCGGACAAAAGCCGGTGCGGCAAAAGCGGACGCGGCTGCAACAGATGTTTTCAAAAAATCGCGGCGGGTGGTATCTGAGCTGGATGTCATGATGGTGGGTTTCCTGTTGAATCTTTGAGTGGCCAATATTTTGGGTCAGAGCCGGTTTATGGTTATAGGTAGAATTCCGATTATAACATAAACTGTTCGTGATACGTCAATTGAGTCAGCATGTCGAAATGTGAGCAAATTCATAATTCGTTCTGCATCCAGGTTTGATGGTAGTCCCTGAATTTTGATTCGTGATTCTGGTGCGCTTGTTTGCTAACATATCAATCAACAGATGATCCAGGATTCATCAAACGAATGCGACTCTGGAAAGCGCAGTTTATTTTTAATAATCGGTGAACCGGAAAACCATGACCATTTGACTGAAAGAGAATTCTATGTACTGGCGAACCATTTTCTTGACCCTGCTCGTCTGTTGTGCCACGAAACCTGCCAGCGAGGTAATGGCCGAGTCGGGGCAACTAAAAGCAGGGGCCTCCGCGGTCGATGTTTCACCAAAACAGTTCCCTGTCAGCCTGCGAAGTGGAAAAGCGATGGATCAAAACGCTGTCCATGATCCGCTGCATGCCCGAGCGATCGTCCTGAATGATGGCAAGACCATTGTTGCGATTGCCGTACTCGATGCACTCGGCGCTCCCCCCGAAATGCTGAACGAAGCGAAACTGATCGCTTCTAAGAAAACGGGCATACCCGTTGATCGCATCCTGATTTCATCGACGCATTCGCACTCAACTCCGCCTTCCAACCGGACGGAAGGTTCCCCGGGGGATGTCGCTTACCGGGACGTTCTGATCAAAGGACTTGCCCAATCCATCATTCAGGCGTTCGATCAGCAGCAGACCGCTTCCCTGGGCATGGCGTCTCATGATCTGCCTGAAGAAGTCTTTAATCGACGCTGGTTTCTGCAGCCCGGAAAGATGCCCGCGAATCCCTTTGGAAAAATGGACATCGTGAAAATGAATCCGGGAACCAGCGCGGCTGTGCTGGAGCGGCCCGCCGGCCCTGTCGATCCTGAATTGATGGTCCTTTCCATTCAGGATCAGAAGCGAAAACCGCTGGCCTTATTGGCCAACTATGCGCTGCATTATGTGGGAGGCATTCCCCAGAGGCATGCTTCAGCAGACTACTTTGGCGAGTTCGCCCGCCTGATGCCCAGTCGTCTGCGCGCGGGCGAGGACTTCGTCGCCATGATGTCCAATGGCGCCTCAGGAGATATCAATAACATCCCCTTTCTCGTGAACCGCCCCCCGCGTGAGCCGTTCGAGCAGGTCCGGATTGTGGCGAGTAAAGCCGCCGATACCGCTTATTTTGCTTACAGGAAAATTGAAAACCACGAACGCGATATCTCCATCGACATGCTGGAGAGAAAGGTCGACCTGAAATACCGACGCCCCACTGCTGAAGATGTGACCGCAGCACAAAAAGTGATCGCTTTGAAAGACAAGAACGAAATCGCGAAACTGCCTAAAAAAGCCGTCGACTATGCACGCAAAGTGGTCCAGGCTTACAAACGGGAAGAAGACTCCCTCACCGTGACAATCCAGGCCATTCGCATTGGTGACTATGCCATTGTGGGCATTCCCTTTGAAACACTGGTTGAGATCGGACTGGAACTCAAGGATCGCAGCCCGTTCGCGCACACGATGGTCATCGGCTTAGCCAACGGACGACACGGCTACTTACCCACTCCCGAACAGCATCGGCTCGGTGGTTATGAAACATGGCTCGGCACAAATGTCGTCCAGAAAGATGCATCAGTGATCCTGACCGACAATCTGCTGGAGATGCTGGCAGAACTTCATAAACGTAAATAACACTCCAATGTGATTTGATCTTCAATGTAGAAAAGAGACAATGATGCTGAATCGACGTGTTTTGTTAGCAGCAATGGGAGCCGTATTTAGCCTGGTCGCGACAGGAGTCTCATTTGCCGCCAAGCCGGATACATCCGGCAAACCCAATATCATTCTGGTGATGGCGGATGACCAGGGCTGGGGAGACACCGGATATAATGGTCACCCGTTTGTCAAGACACCGTCACTCGATGCCATGGCACAGGACGGGTTCGTCTTTGACCGCTTCTATGCCGGTGCGCCGGTCTGTTCGCCGACCCGTGCCAGCGTGATGACCGGACGGAATCCGAATCGGGCCAAAGTCACCAATCATGGCCGCTACATGCGTCCGCATGAGCAGACCATCGCGGAAACGCTGAAAGCGGCCGGATATGTCACCGGCATTTTCGGTAAAGTGCACCTGGGTTCGGGCCAACCCGACTCGCCCTGCAATCCGAGTGGCATGGGATTCGATGAATGGGTGATCGGCCTCAACTTTTTCGACAACGATCCCTACCTGAGCCGCATGGGAAAAATCGAACATCGTCAGGGAAAGGGCTCGGTCATCCTGATGGATGATACACTTGAGTTCCTCAAGAAACACAAGGACGGCGATCGCCCCATCTTTACGGTCGTCTGGTTCCCCTCTCCGCACGCCCCACACGCGGAAGTGCCGGAAGGGGCCAGCCTTTACCAGGGCAAACCGAATGCGGGGTACTACCGCGAGATTACGCTGCTAGATCAGCAGGTCGGACGTCTGCGACGCGCACTCAGGGAAATGGGCATGGCGGAGAATACCATCGTCTGGTACTGCAGTGATAACGGCGGGCTGGTCAAGGAGACGTCCGGCGGTCGTGAGAAAAAGGGCAGCATCTACGAAGGGGGCCTGCGCGTGCCGGGCATCATCGAATGGCCCGCACGCCAGCTCAAAGGTCGCACCTCGGTCCCTGTGGCGACCTTTGATATCTATCCAACCCTCCTGTCACTGGCCGGACTGGAGTTGTACGCGCCGCATCCGCTGGACGGCATGGATGTGAGCGGCATCATTTCGGGGGCGGTTGCCGAACGGAGTAAGCCGATGGGTTTCTGGCACAAATTACAGGGCGGCCAGGGAACCCGGAGCGACCAGATTCAGAAAGCGATCATGGAAAAGCAACAGGCCGGCGCCCCCTTACCACATGATCCCGTCCGCATGCGCAAAGACGTCGATGAATTCCCCCAGTTTCCTGAAGAGACCACAACCGGGCATGCCGCCTGGACCGACTGGCCCTGGAAGCTGCATCGAATCAACGGCACCAGATTCGAACTCTACAATCTAAGCGATGACCCAATGGAAAAAACCGATCTTTCTCAAAATCCTCAACAGACCAGGCGGGTAAAACGGATGCAGCAGGAACTGGATGCCTGGATGCGATCTGTGATCCGCAGCCTCAATGGAAAAGATTATCAGGAATTGAAGTAACCGTGGAGCCCTTGCCTAGGAAGGTGTTGAAGGGGTTAAGACTTTTCGAGAAATCCGAACGGCCTGGCTGAATTGGAATTGTTTTTCATCATCGTTTTAAGGCTCCGGACGTTTTTATCTGTCCGCGCGATTAAATGTTCGAGCCAGAGCAATTCTCTCCACACCTCATCTCACTTGCAGAACGCCCCGTCACTGATGCGGATAATGACCGGCTCACCATCCACGAATTCGGTAGCAAATACGTGATTGACGCCATCGCGGACTAAGTACGTCTTCTCGGGAACGAGTCCCCAGTGATCAATACATTGTGCGAGCGCATCGTGATAAGGCGAAGAATCGTCTAGCGGTAAGTGATTCGGATTCATGACTTGCTCTCCGGGTACTCTTGTTGAAACAGGAGACATTCAAGAAGTCCTGTGGATAAATCTAAGGCTGATGTCTTTATCATTTAATGGCGCCTAAGAATCACGACTAAGTATGTCTCAGTATATGAGTTTGTTGTGAAACATCACTTGAATGATATACTAATAGCTTGTAGTTAATTCTTCATTGATGTTAAGCAACGGATGAGCACAGACAATGTTTGGCTTTACAGATTTACAAATACCTCCACCTCTAAAATGGCAGGATTTTGAATCTCTTTGCCGAGATCTTTGGGCTGAAATCTGGTGTCATCCTCAAACAAAAAAAAATGGTAGAAGTGGTCAGGCTCAACATGGAGTTGATATTTACGGGTTTTTGAAATCTGAGGTTACATGGCATGGTGTGCAATGTAAGGGAAAAAATAATTTCCTAGAAAATAAACTTTCAAAAGAAGAATTAAATTCTGAAGTAAAAAAAGCACTGACATTCGAACCTGCTTTGAAAGAATTTATTCTTGCGACAACTGGTCCTAGAGACGCCGTTCTTCAGCAGCTCGCTCGAACGATTACGACACGACATGTAATTAAGGGACTTTTCACTGTCGAGGTCGTATTTTGGGACGACATCATTGATCTACTGGAGCAAAATCCAGTTGTTCTAGGAAAATATTATCCAAATTTTACAGATTCCTTGATTAGAGAAAATAAGTTCCAAGGTCTTACAAAAGAGCTCATAAATACAATAGGTGGATTTCAAGCTAATCTACAAGATCTGGTTCAGAGTGGGTTTGCTAATCTGAGTGCAGAACTTTCTCGCAATCATAAAAGTATGCAAGTCGGAACGACTTCTGATGAATCAATAATGGTGGAAGTATTGAGCCTCATTAATGAAAAAATCACCGTATCAAAAACTGAGTCTCGTGTTGTAGAGGTGATTCCTCCTGATAAACAGCAAATTCTCGGGCTTATCGCTACTAGCATGGGTAAGGTAAATGTTTCTTCCTTGAAGAGGTTTATACCAGATGCAAAATGGGATCGTGATATTAAATTCCTTCTAAGAAAGAGGGTTCTAATAAGTAAAAAAGGGACCCTTTCTGTTCCCCGTCGAGTAAAGCGTAGCTTGTTGTCATCCGAAGAATTTAAGAAATCCATGCATGAGCAGTGGTTGAAAGCCCTTCATCCATTAAAAATTCACCCTGATGTGGCTGCTGAGATCTCTTGGCACTTTCTTCAACTGGGTGAGTATTGGAAATCTGTTGAGATATTCATCGAACTAGCATCTTGGGAGAAGCATCCTGAGTGGGAAGCAATATTTTGTGACTGCATCTTAGAATATAATAAAACAAAAGTGCTAAAACAATTTGATCCATCTCAACGCATAAAATATTTACACGCGTGTATTAAATACACACTTAAATGTAATAAAACTGAAGAAGCACTTGTTTGTTGTAAAGAACTTCGTCTTTTTAGTAAGCGTCAGAAATGTGCTTGGGGAGTAGTTAATTCTTACATACTGGAAGCCGACGCTCAGGAGTGTCTCGGTAATAAAAATAAAGCGAATCAGATTATCAGGCGTGCCGTCAATGTTGCAAAATCTGAAAATGATTCGAAAAGCTTGGCCGATGCGAAATATCACTTAGCCCTTCATCTGATCGAGGATTCAACATCTGAAGCAATAGAATTACTTTCTGAATGTGCAGACCTACACAAGAAATCTGAGAGGTTGGAAGAATATGTAAATGTAAAGATTTGTTGTGGAGATATTTATTTAGATCTGGGCAATCTTAAAGCTGCAGAGAGCTGTTTGCTAAAAGCAATTGATGTCTCAAATGAGATCGGATATGCATTTGGTGAGTCCCTGGCAAAATTGAAAACAGGATTACTAAAGATTGAATATAAAGATTATGAGAGCGCTCTCCATTTGTTTCGTGAATCGCAAGAAATCGCTTGTCCCGAAAGATACTTAGACATTGTGGCTGATGCATTCAGTAATGAAGGTGTTGTTCTCAATAGAATAGGGAGACATAAAGAAGCTCAGAAGGCTTTTGAAAATGCTTTTAAGATTCGGGAAGACTATGGGCATTGGAATAAAGCACTTTCTTCTCTAAACAATATAGGCGCAATGTTACTTTTACAGAAAAAGGTAATAGAAGGTAGAAAACGTTTACGAGAGGCTTATCAACTTGCCATTAAGTACGGAATTGAATTCTGGTCATATAAATGTCAATTAAACATTGCCGTGTCATATCTTCAAATTGAAAATGCTCCCAAACGTGCGACAAGCTATTTGAGGAAGGTTGCTGAAGAAGCCGAAAGGCGAGCTGCAAAAAATTTAGCTGGCCTTTTTTGGCGAGATAGGATGTTTTTACTTATCGAAAATGGATTCTCCGAGTTAGAAATAAATGAGTCCTATCAACGAGCATTAAGTTGCTTTAAACAAGATTGGGATTCGATAAAAATTCTTCACGAGGGGGCATTTACGAAATATCAGGAATACGGAAATGGTGAATCCGGTATACTCATGCTGCGAAACTATACAGTGCTTGCGGAAAAAGAGAATGACTTGGAAACACGTGGGCGAATATTGGCACAATTAGGAACGTGCCTAATGGAGAAAGAGACGCTGGATGAAGTGGAAGACTTATTACTCAAGTCGATAAGAGATGGAAGAGAATCTCGATCTCCCAATCTTCAGATTTTTCTCAACAATACTGCAGAGTACTATAATCGTGTTTCGGACCATATTAATGCGGCAAAGTATTTTACCGAATCAGCTGCAGAAGCAATCAAGTCTAAAGATTATGAGTCTGCATTCGATGCAATCTACAGTCAAGCTTGTGCTCTCTGTCAAGCTGAGAAGTATGATGAATCAGAGGCTGTTGTTAAAGAATTTAACAAGTTTGCGAAGAAAAATAATATGTATGAGTATTATGTAAGAGGCTTGGAAACATTAGGTGAATTGGCTTGGTGGCGAAGCCGGCCAAAGTCCGCAGAGAGGTTGTACAGACACGCACTGGAAGAGTCTAAAAAGTATAAGACAGTTGAACTAGAAGCAACAATTAGATCGAATTATACAAATATACTAGTTCATAACGGAAAGTCAGAGGAAGCACTTGAGAACTTAAACGATTATTTATTCTTGTTTGATACTCCCTTACTTGAATGTGAGTACAATACACGAATTGCAGAAATCTATGAGTCTTTAGGACAGAAGAGAAAATCGCGTCAGTATCGCACACTTGCCATGAAAAATGCAATTGCGTCAGGAGACTCAGAGTACATAGCTGACTCTTCATGGGTGATGGCAGAAATCTATGAGGATCGTGGGCAATATGACCAAGCTGCTAATGCATTTAATTTAGCGTGTATGCATGAGACAGATGACGATAGACGAATCTCGATCATGATGAAACAATTAATGATTCAGATACGATTGAATGAAAGGCAAGGGCTCGAAAAACTACTCGAAGATATTCATTCTCTTGCTGGTGCCGATCGTAACCTGTCTAAGCTGGTAGATGCGCATGTTTTAGTTGGTGAGTTCTATGCGGTTCAAAAAGGGATACTTCTCACAGCATTCAAGCATTTCATTGTGGCAGACTACTATGCATATGCAATTGATTCAGAAACTATAGGAGAAGTGGAAGGGCACATGCTACATAGATTCAGTTTGATAAGCCTAAAGGAACGAAAAAAGAAGATTGTGCAATTAAAAAGAAACTGCCTCGAATGGCTTAAGCAAGATTCGTCTTTGCGGAAGGATCAAAAAATGATTTATCTTCTCATGATGCCATTTAGGCTTGCTCTACGCCTTTGCGAAATAGATAACGATTGGAATATTATTCCTGATATTGAGTTTGATCGAATCTTCGATGAAGAAATCTCACACTTATGATGATGTATTCTTCTTGTTCATTTAGAAGTAAGAACTCGTCATTGAAATTTCTGATAAAGTTTTTTTATTTTGCATTGTTGTTGATTACATTTCGATCACTCCCCGCACGAAAATGATCCTCATCCACCGCGCAGCTCAATCTCTGAACTGCCCCCTGGTATGGGGATCTTCGGTTTCCGCGGATCCACCCCTGTCAGGTGCAGGATGATAGACTGCAGGTCGCGCCTGCTGACTTTCTTTTCAGATGTAAAAGGTATCAGCCACTGCGCTCCCTCCAAACACGCCCCGTCTCCCTACCCCCTCATTTACACCAACATATGCATAAACTATAATGCGTTTATATATAGATTGCTGCTAGTGGAGTTGAGGAGTTTTTGAATGACAATCACACAGCCACATTTTGTCCGCAGCGCGATTACCGTAATGGTACTCGGCATCCTGTGGTTCAACCCGAACATTGGTATCGCTCAGTCCAAGGAGGACAAAACCTTGGCGGCACAGAAAGCGGATGCCAAAGAGTTCTTCAGTAAACGCGTCACTCCCTTCATTAAAAAATATTGCATCGACTGTCACCAGAATCGACGTCCGACGGAAGCCGGTCTCAGCTTTGACCCGGCAGTGCGAAGTCCAGGCCATGCTGCCTTCAGTGAGAAGTGGAAGAAGTCGGCGGCCCGGGTCAAAGCGCACGACATGCCGCCGGAAGGAATGGACCAGCCGTCCGACAAAGAACGCCAGATGTTTGCGGAATGGCAGCAGAAGGTGAAGTATCTCAGCCCGAAAGATCCAGGGCCGTTTGTCATTCGGCGGCTCACTAAAACGGAATATGGCAACACGCTGCACGATCTGTTGGGCGTCGATCCCAACATCGTCGCCAGTCTGCCCGACGAAGTCAGCGGCGAAGGATATCTCAATTCGCTCTCCCCGCTGCAACTCGAACAGTATCTGACGATCTCTGAAAACGTGTTGAATCAGGTCCTGGCACCGGAAGGGGAACCGCCGACAGAAATACAAAAGCAACTCTTTGGGGAACCGCCGACGTCCGAGAGTGACACGCAAGAAAAGGCCCGCAAGGTGGCCCGCTCACTGGCGCGAAACGCCTATCGACGGCCTCCCTCTGATGCGGAAACCGATGTTCTGCTCAAGGTATTTGAACTGGGAAGACAGAACGACCTCAGCTACCAGGCATCCTGTCGGCTGATGCTCAAGGCGATCCTGGTTTCCCCCCAGTTTCTGTTTATTACTCCGGCCAAGGAAATCAAGGCCGAAAAAGGGATTGTGCCCCTGGATGATTATCAGCTCGCTTCGCGCCTGTCTTATTTGTTGTGGGCTACCATGCCCGACGATGAGCTGATGACGCTGGCGGACCAGGGAAAACTCCACGAGACACCGGTCCTGAAAGCTCAGGTCACGCGGATGCTGATGGATGTGCGCTCGCGGGCCCTGTTTGATGGCTTTGGTGCGCAGTGGCTCAAGCTGGGAAATCTGCAAGAGCGAACCTTTGATCTTGAGAAATTCCCGCAAATGAACGCCGCCCTGCGCACGGCGATGTACGATGAAGCCCGCCTCTTTTTCGAAAGCATCGTGCGTGAGAACCGCAGCGTTTCGAATTTTATCGACAGCGATTACACCTTTCTCAATGAAAACCTGGCTACGATCTATGGCCTGGAAAAAACGGTCACTGGCCCCGAGATGCGCAAGGTCAAACTGACCGACGACAATCGCGGTGGGATTCTGGGAATGCCGGGCGTGCTGGCCGCGACCTCGTTCCCCAACCGCACCAGTCCCGTCAATCGAGGTGTGTGGGTGCTGGAACAGGTGCTCGGGGATCATGTCCCCCCTGCCCCGCCCGATGTGCCGTCGCTGGAGAAACAGGATCAAAAACAGATCGCCAACCTGACGCTCCGCGAACGTACCGAACTGCATCGCTCCGAAGCAGTCTGTGCCAATTGCCATCGCTTACTCGACCCGATCGGGTTTGGCCTGGAGAACTTCGATGCCATCGGACGCTGGCGCGACCAGGACGAGAACGGTCAGGCCATCGATGCTTCAGGTGAGCTTCCGGGAGGCAGGAATTTTTCCAACCCCAAACAATTGAAAACCATTATCGCCGACCACAACGCAAAGTTTTCTCGCAATCTGGTCGAGCGTCTGTTAGCCTATGCATTATGCCGACGCCTGGAAGGGTATGACGAAATTGTGATTGATGAGCTCATGCAGAAGATCGCGAAGGACGACTATCGCATGCAGACGCTGATCACTGAGGTCGTCACAAGTTATCCTTTTACGCATCGTCGCATTGAATGAGAAGCGGACTAAATCCCAGATGATTTGTATGACGAAATAGCAGGCCATCGTACAGCAAACCCGTTTTCCTCTGCAACCCACCCGAAAGCCTTCCCATGAGCAATTATAAAGCAATCAATCGTCGCACCTGCCTGAAAGGCTTGGGAGCCGCCCTGGCCTTGCCTCTGCTGGATGTCATGGGCTGGGCCGAAGCCAGCGAGAAACATGAATTCAAGCCGCCGGTCCGAATGGGGTTCATGTATATGCCGCATGGCGTGATCATGGATCAGTTCTGGCCCAAAGATGCGAAAAGTTTTCTGACTTCGCCGCCCCCTGCCCTCGAATCACTGCGGCCGGTGCTCGATCAGTGTCTGCTGATGAAGGGCATCGCCGGCGTATCCAACGGTCCCTTTCGAGGCGCACCACACGCACTCGAACTCTCGACGTGGCTCACCGCGGCATTACCCGATCCGGATAAGCGGGACGAAATCAGCATCTCCATCTCCGCCGACCAGATTGCCGCGAATTCGCTGGGCGCGTTTACTGCCCTGCCTTCCCTGGAACTGGCCACGATGCCGCAAACGTGGAAGGAAAACCAGGCTGGACTGAACGAGGCTTACTATTCGCACTGCAGCTTCCGCTCGCCGACGCAGGCGGTTCCTGCCGAGACCAATCCCCGCAACGTGCTGAATCGTCTGTTCCACAAGAAGGAACAGGGCGGCGGACTGGCAGCAAGCAGGATGAGCAGTTTAGACCGCAGCATGCTGGACCTGGTGATCGGCGGCGCCCGCGATCTGCGTCGCACCTTGTCACAGACTGATCAGCGCAAGCTCGATCAATATCTGGACAGTGTCCGCTCGGTAGAACGACGGATCGCGGCCATTGAAATGCGACAGAAAGAAGCGGCTCTGGAGAAGGCGGGAGTCCGCCCGAGTCGCAGTCACAAGACCGACTCTCCCCCCATCGAGATCAAGATCCCCGAGGGAGACAAACGCAGCGAGTACATGCAGGTGATGTGCGACCTCAACGTGCTGGCGTTCCAGACCGACACGACCCGCGTCTGCACCTACATCGGCTCAACCCCGAACGGCGTCTCTTATCCGGAACTCGGTTTCAATGACCAGCACCACTCCCAGACGCACCACAACGGCCAGGAGAAGAAGGTCAAAAAAGTCGCCGCGATCACGAAATTCAATATCGACCAGTTTGCCTACATGGTCAACAAGATGCACAGCCTGAAAGAAGGCGACGGCACACTGCTCGACAACTGCATCATGATGTGGGGCTCGGGCCTGGAAGACGGCGACAGGCACAGCCGGGCCAACCTGCCCTTCATCCTCGCGGGCAGCGGCGGCGGTGCGATCAACACGGGACGCTTCCTGCCGGATGTGAAAGGTAATCAAGGCGACCTGTTAACAACCCTGCTGACCTGCGCGGGCATTCCACTGGACCGCCCCGTGGGCATCGCAACGAAACAGATTGCAGAGATCCCCGCCAAATCCTGAAATCGTTAACGGCTGCAATGCAGGAAGCGGTCTATTCGATATGTAATGCCTGGTGGACATCAGGGCTTCATTCTCAACTGCCCCAGAATCCTGATTTTTATATTACGTTCCGATTAAGGTTATCTCTCCCCTCGTCTCTTGATCGAGTTTTCCCGATGTCCTCAGACTGTGATTGGGTGAGGCGGAGGCTCGGGCTGGAAGACGTCAAAGCTGTGAATCATCCACACGAATTAGACTCGGGAAGGCGTTGTCATTATAATCGGGAAGGTTGCGAGTCTGGATCGGTTCCACGCTCAACCCACATGGGAAGTCCCGATTAAGCGATGTCAATGAACGCAATATCCGGTTCCGCTCTCGCACATTCTCAACCAAGACGAAAAGAATAACAGCCATGCGAATCCAACGTCACCTTATCTTCACAAGCCTGTGTCTTGCATTTGTTTCACTGGGGTTTGCCGACGCCGCGATGTCGGACGAACCGACGTTTCAGGCCGGCGCCGCGATGAGCAACATCACGCCGCCGATCGTCCCGAACCCAACGGCTCGCACCAGTAAGCGGCAGGCGACGCACGTGCATGACGAACTGCATGCCCGTTGCCTGGTGCTCGACGATGGTCAGTCCCGATTGGCGCTGGTGGTCTGCGACCTGCGGCACATTTCGGCCGAGGTCGTGGTCAACGCCAAACAGATCATTCAGCAGTCGACCGGCATTCCGCCGGAATGTGTGCTCGTCTCAGCGACACACACGCACACTTCGAGCGGCGCCAAGCTGGATGACAGTGAGGGACAATCATATTACGACTACCGCGCGTTTCTCACCCGGCGGATCGCCGATGGCGTGCAGCGCGCCGTTAATCAACTCCAACCGGCGCGAATCGGCTGGGGTGTCGCCGAGGAACCGACGCAGGTGTTCAATCGTCGGTGGTTCCTGATGCCCAGTCGCGGCACAATCTACGGTGCCCACGATAACATCGAACAGGTCGACACGAATCCCGGATACAGCGGTCTGCTGAGGCCCGCCGGTCCTGTCGATCCGCAGATCACATTCCTTGCGGTGCAGTCGACCGACGGAAAGCCGATTGCACTGCTGGCTTCCTACGGACTGCACTACGTCGGCGGCGTGCCGGCGAATACGATTTCTGCCGACTATTTTGCGATCTTCGCCGACCGCATGGGAGAGCTGCTTGGTGCCGACCGATATCAGGATCCGCCTTTTGTGGGCATCATGGCCAACGGCACCAGCGGCGACGTGAATAACATCGCGCGTTATTCCGAGGAAGAGTTAAAGCAGCGCGGCCCGCAGCCGAAAAAGCGGTATCAGCCTTTCGAGAAAGCCCGGGAGGTGGCTCACCTGTGCGCGGAGAGAGTGATGCAGGTGCATCAGTCGCTGAAGTGGCACGATCATGTGCAGCTTTCATCGGTGCAACGCACGCTGACGTTCGAGCGACGCTACCCAACCAAAGAGGAGGTGACATGGGCTGAAGCGGTTAAAGCCAAGAAGATCAAACCGATGAGTACCAGTCGCTACAGCACTTACCGCACTGTACTCGCCTACGACTCGCCTGAGATACCTCCGACCATCGACGTGGTCGTGCAGACGCACCGCATCGGCGATCTGGCTGTCGCTGCGATGCCGTTCGAGGTGTTTGCGGAGATCGGACTGGAACTCAAGCAGCGCAGCCCGATCCAGCCGCTGATGAATATTTCCATCGCCAACGGTTCGCATGGATATCTGCCGACACCCGAGCAGCACCGGCTCGGCGGCTACGAAACCTGGATCGGCGTGAACAAGGTGCAACTCGACGCCTCGGAGAAGATGGTGGATGCGTTGATAGAAATGCTCGACAGTCTGAATGCAAACGATCGGTGAGCCGCGGATGCTCGCATCTTCGGCGGATAGCCCAGTTGGCGATAGTTACAGTGAAGTCGTTAATCAGCGTGATGAGACTGTACTATATTGATTTTTATCTGGGGGCAATTAATGTATTCGACTTACGATTTTTTGTGACGATACAAGGATGAACAGATTGATTCGCGGCATGACTATTTCCCCGAACAATAGGCGATCTGGTAGTCGCGAAAGATGTGGGGAACTTGATCCAGACGAAGTCGCTCAGTTCAAATTGTTCTTGAAGAATCAAATCTGGGTATGTATCTTTATTCGAAACGTGAAAATTACGGAATCTCATGAAATTCAATGCGATCGGGTATTCTCTGATGATCAGTACTTTCGCGAACTGCTTGGGCGCTTTTGCATATTCAGTTGAATTACCCCGACTCATTTCAGCAACACGGTAGATTTACACTGCAATTGTCGAATATCACCTCCCGGATAAGGTAACAAGAATGTGTTCACAACTCAGGTTCTTTACTACTCTATTCTTTCTGGGTGTTATGTCCTTAGATTTGGCTGCGGATGAATTGCGACCTCAACGGTTACAATCGAATATTGTGAATGTCCAGCCGATGACAGGTATCGTTTTGTGGAGCACAAATGAGGCTGCTTCTACCGCTCCCATTCAGCTGGAGTTTGCCTACTTAAAGTACAATCAGGTTGTGCAGGAAAAAGGGAAATACAACTGGCAACCGGTTGAGAGTCTTCTCGACGAGATCGCTGGACGAAAGCACCAGGCAATTCTGAGGTGGCATGATACCTATGTCGGTGAATCGACAGGTGCTCCAGCCTTCATCAAGGCACTTCCCAACTATCGCGAGATCACGGAAAAGAGCGAAAACAAGCTAACGGGATTTCCCGACTGGTCAAACCAGGAATGGCAAGCTTTTGTGCTGGAGTTCTATACCCGGTTTGCTGAGAAGTATGATCGCGACCCGCGACTGGCTTTCGTGCAGGCCGGGTTCGGGCTGTGGGCGGAATATCATATCTATGATGGTCCCATGAAGCCCGGGGAGACATTTCCGGATAAAGACTTTCAGCTCGCCTTCTCGAAACATCTCACATCTCAGTTTCGAGAGACCCCCTGGATGATTTCAGTGGATGCCGCTGGAGACCATACGCCTTTCGCGAAAGAAACCGTGCTTTCAGAATTATCCTTTGGACTCTTCGACGATTCGTTTAATCACCGGCGACACAAAAAGGAGAATGAACCCAACTGGCGTACCCTGGGCAGGGACCGCTGGAAACACGCCCCAACGGGGGGAGAATTCAGTTTCTTCAAGAAGAAGGACCAGCAGGAAGCGCTTGCTCCGCAGGGCCCCTATGGAATCGCTTTCGCTGAACAAGCCGCGAAGTTTCATGTATCGTTTATCATTGGGGATGATCAGCCCAGGTATCGGAATGCGGAGGTGATTCGTCAAGCCGGGATGGACTGTGGCTACCGATTCAAGATAAATCGTTTTGTTGCATCTTCAACAGCCAGCGAACTGGAGATTGAGAACACAGGGATAGCACCGATATACTTTAATGCGTTCCCCGCGATCGACGGAGTCCGGTCAGAAAAATCGCTAAAGGGCCTGCTTCCGGGCGAATCACGACATTTCCGCATTGCGAAGGGAGGCAGAGCTCCCATCCTCACAATCGATTGTGATCGACTGGTTCCCGGTCAGAAGATCGAATACATTGCCGACTTGCACTAACCTGCGATTCCCTTTATGTGCCTGACACTGTGACGACCCTGCTCCCTGCGTTTTA
>NZ_CAXAVM010000161.1:0-16405 GCF_963972345.1 uncultured Gimesia sp.
AATGAGAGGACGATAGCCTTTGAGGGCCAGATAATATCCTGCCAGGAGACCAGCGGGACCGGAGCCGACCACCACAGGACGCTCTTCCAGCGGCTGTGTACCACTTTCCGGATCGTGGAACGGTGCCTCCGAATACTCCTGAATGGAGGAATCATCCCGTAGATTTTTCAACACCCCCGCTTCATCAGGTAAAGTCACTTCTGCAGAATAGACGAACCGTAAATCATGCCGCGAACGTGCGTCCAGACTTTTTCGGAGAATTCGATACTGTTGAATCCCGTCGGCTTCGATTCCCAGTTGTTGTGCAATTTTGTCTGCAAGTTCTTGTTCGGGGAATTCGACCGGCAGACGGATATTTGTGACTTTGAGAGACATAGAGCTTAAACCGAATTCGTACGGGCGCAGTGGCAGGATATCTGATCATGCCGAGCAATGCGTCATGTTATACCGCCCGGTATAGCGAATGCAATTTTGTCACTTCGAAACAATCAGAAAAGCAAAAAATACTTTGCCCCTGATGTTCAGGCAGCTTTGCGTAACGGCACTGTTGCCTGTTCCTGTACAGGACCAGATATAAGCTGCTCCAGTTCCCGTTCCAGTTCTTCCATTTTTTCCTGGACGAGATCCGTGTACTCTCTCATCTCTTCCCGGGAAATATTTTCCGGAACTGAGATTGGATTCCCGACCAGGTAATAAACGGTCGCAAAGGGCTTGGGAATCCAGATACTGGTCCAGCTACCCTGAAATTTCCAGCAGCGGGATGCGGCGAACGCGTTCGGAATAATACTTCGACCCGAATGGGAGGCTAGAAACACAATGCCTGGTTTCATTTTGTGATGTGGTCCCCGTGGCCCATCTGGGGTGATAACTACATGCCTGCCTTCGGCAGAAATCATTAATTTTTTCATGGCACTGGCCCCACCCCGGGAAGTGGAACCACGAATCGCACCCATGCGGGCTGCTTTCAGCATTGCTTCAATGGTATCTGCATCCCGGTGCTGGCTGATCAATGCCACACTGTTATGCTCCACATTACAGAATAGCGGCGGTATCACAGAATCATGCCATACACTATACAGATAACGGTCTGAGCCCGTGTCTGCAAAAGGACACCGATCAAGACTGTCACCCACAAATTCCAGGCGGGTTGTCTTGAAAATCATGCGGATCACAAAAACAACCAGAGAATTCAGAATACCCAGTAAAGCGCGACTCTTAATTTTCAACCGACCACTCCTGCAGGAAATAAACTCTGATAACTCAAGTGAGAATGCAGAATTGTACTCATGAAACCATCTGCGCAAATCCCAATTCTTAAATTCCTGATTCAGGGTAAATCTCTGCTGAAAAACCAACGCCAGATTTTGCAAAACACCCAGTTTCACATATCTGGGGAACTTTCAGGCCTCATGAATGCTGATATTCAGTGCCTCTATCCGACGATATAACCTGGCACGTGTCAGGCCCAGCATTCGCGCTGCTTCCGTCCGGTTATTTCGGGCCAGTTCTAATGCGAGCA
Organism: uncultured Gimesia sp.; assembly: GCF_963972345.1. Lineage (NCBI taxonomy): Bacteria > Pseudomonadati > Planctomycetota > Planctomycetia > Planctomycetales > Planctomycetaceae > Gimesia > uncultured Gimesia sp. Next base: position 1,520 of record NZ_CAXAVM010000161.1, read on the forward strand.
GAATCTGTTCTTTTTCAACCAGATTGAGTGATTCCTCCAGAGTTCGCAGCGGTGCTGGCACTGCAGGACCCAGCGAGCGGGCATCCACTCCGGTTTTGAATCCCAGGGGCAGAGATTCACGAGTGATGACAGGCTCGGTAGTCGCCTCAAACGCCGCCTGAATCACCCGGGTCAGCTCATCCAGATTAGCGGGCCAGAAGTAATCCTGAAATAATGAGAGTACGCCTGGCGCAAATCCGCTTACCTGCTTCTGTTGATATCGATTTTCATTCTCCAGAAAATGCTGCGCTAACAGTTCCAGATCTTCCCTGCGTTCCCGCAAAGCCGGCACCGGAATTTCCATCGTGGTAATGAGGTAGAAAAATTCCGTGAGTATCGTTTCCCGCTGTAGCAGATCCTGAAGCGGTATCGAGCTGGCTGTCATTAGTCTGACAGGCACGTTCGCCCCTTTCGTCTGCAGATTTTCCAGAATCATTTCCTGAATGTCACGAGGCAGACACTGTATTTCATTCAGAAACAATACACCCGGTTCCAGGGGCAGCGATTCATCGAAATCCCGTTCAAAGATTTTTTTCACCGTCTGCTTAAGTTCCCGGGGGGGCAGCTTTTCACAATTGAGTGGAATAAATATTTTTCTTCGCTGCTCACTTTCAAAATGAATCGCACGCGCCAGATGCTCTTTTCCCGTTCCCGTTTCTCCCTGGAAATGAACAGGCTGGGACGTTCGAATTGCCAGTTCCAGCTGTCGCAGTACACGTTGCATGCCGGGGCTGCGTGCTATGATTGTCGAAAAGCGAAATCGATTTCGGAGTGACAACCGTAGAGCAGCCAGCTCCGCATGCAGTTGCTGTGAAGCAGAAGCCGAAGGAAGTGCCCGAGGATTCTGAATTCGTTCGATAAATCCGAGAACCAGTTTGATCTTTCGTTGCTCATCTGTCAGAGGGCTGTACCGCAGGAGGCAGGGAATTGTTTTTCCACTACGCGAAAGGAGGAAGCGGGGTACTTCCAGGCGGGTCCCCTGAAAAACTTCCGCCGGAGGGCAGAGTAAATTGCACACCGATTCAGATTCATCCGTGTCAGTATCGATTGCAAAATCGCAAGTCTGGCCCAGAAGTTCTTCAGCAGGCCATTCCAGCAGTTGCTCGCACCCCTGATTAAAAAACAGGATCGCCCGTGAAGCATCCAGCGCAAATACCGGTGTGCTGAGGGCATTTAAACGGGTCTCCAGCCGGGTACGGCGTCCTGATCCTCGTTGCATGCTTCCTCAACCCTTTCCTGGATATGAGCCACTTATACATGTTCGATCGGGATTATTCGCAAACAGGAAAACCATTAACGCTGCACACGTCCCGATCCTGCACCATTCATTAAAGCTTCGATTTCTTTACGGCTGGAATAATTGAAGTCCCCCTGGATGCTGTGTTTCAGGCAACTGGCGGCAACAGCGTAACGGATCGCTGTCTCGGGAGCAGACAGCTCCGGTGTATTCAAAGCAAAGATCAGGGCACCGGCGAACGAATCGCCCGCACCAACCCGATCGACAATATTGTGAATCCGATAACTGGAATAGTTGCCGTCACTATCACAAGGTGCAAACACCGCCTGCTGTTGACTTTTAGTATACAGCATGGCGCCCCAGTTATTGTGACTGGCAGAATGACTTTCCCGTAATGTAATCGCTACCTGTTTGACATTGGGGAACTGCTGTGTAATCTGCTCCGCCACGGCAACGTAACCACGGACATTCAACTCACCTGCATCCACATCCGATTCCGGAGCACGGATACCCAATGAAAGATCAGCATCTTCTTCATTGGCAATCACCAGATCCACATAAGGCACCAGAGATCGCATTGTTTCCTTTGCCAGTTCCACCGGCTTGATTTCGCTATTCCAGTTCCACAGCTTTTTACGAAAATTCAAATCGCAGGAAACGGTGACGTTTCTCTCCTGAGCTTCCTGAACCGCTTTGAACGCAAGCGCTGCCCCAGATTCACTGATCGCGGGAGTAATCCCTGTAATATGAAACCAGGTGGCACCTTCAAATATCTTGTCCCAGTCAAATTCATCCGGAGTCGCCAGAGCAATGGAACTGAATTCGCGGTCATAGGTTACTGTTCCGCCGCGCTGATTTGCCCCTGTCTCTACAAAATAAATACCAAAACGTCCTCGCGAACTGCGCTGGATCAGACTGGAGTCCACGCCTGTTTTATTTACTTCCTGTATCAGTGAATCCGTGATGGCATTATCCGGTGAAGCCGTCACAAAAGCAGAGGACCCTCCCTGGAGCGCCACGGAAACAGCAACGTTAAGTTCTCCTCCGCCAAACGTCGATTCAAGTATCCCCGGTATCGACTGGCTGATTCTCAAATGGTTCTGAGGGGCCAGCCTTAACATAACTTCACCAAATGTGACTACTCTCACGAGACACCTGTCATATAATGAATAAGAAAATGGCGTTTTTTGAACAGTTACTCAGCTTACACGGGTGTGATGAATCATTCCAGCGACCGGCAAGTTTCAGAGTTGTCAGGAGGCGTTATGACCCGGATCTGAGTCGCGAATCAGGACCATCATTTCGGAAGAACTTGACCTGCTGCCGCTTCCGGATTCTTTAATTATTTTCCACTAATCCAACAGGGTATGCCAGACAGTTGTCATACCCCTGTTCTAAAATCTTTATCTCAGTTGTCTGGAACGATACAAGTTTGTTTAATTGAAATACAGGTGGCGGCAGTTTCGTCTAGCCCGTTCAGGGACAGAGATGGAGATGGACGGGGTTGCCTGCATGGAACTGCCGCCCCGCTGTTTTTCAGAGTACGATTTTTTACGGGGTTCCATCAGGTGTACTGCTGTGTAAAAGAAAACTTTATTAACAGGAGGAGTTTGCCCGTAAAAATACTCTTTCGCTTCAGGTACACATATTCGCTTTGACTCAAAATTTAAACTGACGTAGAGTGCGGCATTGCCATTGTTCCCTTGAAGAGGAAATCGCCACTATGCAGCATCACGAGATCGAAGTGTTCTGCCCGTCCTGTGATCATCAAATCAAGCCTCAATTCGGAATCCATGAAGCAGGTCGAAAAACCTCACTGGATTTTCAATCCCGTCGTCTGGGATGCTCTATCGAATGCCCGTCCTGTGGCAATGTCTTCATCCGCAAAATCTTGCAGGATGATAAAAAAGCCTCTTAAGTTTCCTGATCTGATTCTTTGAGCTTCAAAATTTCAGAAGGTACTGCAGACTGAATAGCAAAGCTCCCAGCACACACCCATAGCAGATCAGCGCCAGTCCCCGGTGAGGTCTCTGACGATAGCGTGCCAGTGGCTTTGCAAAACAGATCAGCAGAATCAACTTGGCGCAGGTGAAAGCAACCAGCGTCGTAGAGACGATCAGTACAATGCTGAGCCCCAGGTAGCCTGCATGCACAATGGCCAAGGTCCCCTTTGAAGCCTCTTGATGAATTTCGAACAGGTAAACAACAACCTGCCAGTTCAGAAGAAAAGCCGCTGAACCGGGTATTCCCATCAGCAATGCGAGTAATATGACAGCAGCACTTCCTGACAGCCTCTGATCAAAGATCAATCCCCGGAGTTGTTCCGGATAGAGGATCGCAGACCGACGTTGTCCGAGACTATCCAGAAAACAGGCTAAGCCGATCACCGCCACCCAGATAAATAACAGCGCGGGTGTATAGACCCGCATTGCCTGTTGAATGGATACTGTTTCTGCCGCTAAGGATTCATGTCTCCACTTCCAGCAGACAGCAGATAACAACGCCAGAAAAACGCCTGCACTTTGAATGACGATCAAGTACAGAATCCCCTTCCATTCCTTCTCAACCAGCAGGAGACCCGCCGCGACTGTCAGAACGATCAGCGAGAGAAAAAATAACAACTGTTCTACCGACGACAGATTGACTTCGATCACTTGGCTGACCACCAGAACCATAATTAAAAGACCCACGGCAACGGGAATCAGAATAGCCATGACAGCCTGCAAATGAGTTACTTCCTTCAACGGCAGTCTGTTCGGAAAATGAACTGGCAGCAGGCCGGCTCGAAAAAGAGCACCGGAGACAATCAGTATCAATCCCAGCATTGCAGAGCGATCATTTGGTAACGATGCCAGTTCCTGCCCTGACGATTGCAGATTTTTTTGAATAACATTCAGATCTGTTGAGTCAGCGGCAGTCGACAACAACACCACACCTGTCAACAAAATTACCGTTAAAGGCAGAGTCGCTTTGAGCTGTTGCAGGCATACCACCTGTTTCTGCATTCCACGCAGTCCCCTGGTCAATAACATGAAATTCAGGTAGAGGACGAGCTCAAAACAGAAGACCAGGAAATAAAGATCGTTCGCCATGCGATATTTCGTTTCAGGAATCATGATTCGGATTAAACAGAACTCACTTCAAAATCGTGGCCCGGTTCAGGAAAGCTGAATCAGTACCTTTCCGGATTTTCCAGTTCGTTCCGCTTCGATCACCGCTGCTACGACCTCTTCCAGCGGAAATACTTTGCCCACCTCAGTCGACAGGATACCACTGCGAATGAAGCCGGTTAACTTTGAAACCAGCCTCAGCTTGGAGGGAAGCGACAGAGACTCCATATGACGGGCCAGCCAGAATCCTTCGAGAATCGCGCCACTCCGAATGAGATCACGAGACATAAAATCGAGCGGACTCCGATCCAGAGACCCATATACTATCATCCGGGCACGTTCGCCCAGAATTCGGATTATGCTCGAAGCCGTTTTTCCGCCTACCGCATCGATGGCATATTTCACCGTTTCGCTACCCAGATGTTTTCTGATCTGATCGACTAATATCCGCTCGTTGTCATGTTCTGAATTAAACACCACCACATGGTCAGCACCGGCTTTTTTCAACTGCTCTACCTGATCATGCCGCCTGACAATATTCAACGTCTGAAAGCCATAATGATTCCCCAGACGCACCACCATTTTTCCGACCGCAGAAGCAGCCGCGGTCTGCAGCAGCCATTCTCCGCGTGGCACATCCAACAGAGATTTGACGAGGATATAAGCGGTGGCGGGATTGACGAAAAACGTTGCCGCTTCCTCCAGAGTGAGGCGGGACGAAACCGGTATTACATACTCACTGGGAACCACTACTTTTTCTGCCCAGTTACCCGTCCGTCGATTTAATACAACAACACGTTTGCCTTTGAATAGAGCGCCTCGTAATCCTCCACCACTGGCTTCAACTATACCCACGCCTTCAAAACCGGGAGTCGCAGGCAGCGATGGTCGCGAAGAATAACCGCCTCGAATATTCAGCAGATCAGAGGGATTAACAGGACTGGCCAGCATGCGCACCAGAACCTCTCCCGCTTTGGCAACTGGTTCTGAAGCCTCACAGACCTTGAGAACGTCTGCCGGTTCTCCGAATTGCTCAAAGCGAATCATGCGCATAGACTGAATCTTTCACTGTTCAGGGGCTCCACTGAATTGAGAGTTTAGCAGGTTGAACTCCGTTCCAGCAAGCAGACACCCGCTTCCAGATTCTGAAAAGCACGAACCCGAACGTGAAGCAGCCCTTGCCACCGTGCAGGCAACAAGGACTGTTTCCATCTTCAAAATGGATTCTGCTTTGGCTTCAGTAACACTCTTTCATTTGACCGTACTTTGTCTGTTTCCCTGTCTCGAATCATCGGAAATAGATTCGAGCTCAGGAATCAAAGGCTGCCCGGCAAAACAGGTTACAGATCAGTTCTGGGTACGAGGAGTGAAGTTGGATGCTCCTGAAGCAGTCTGAGTCGGACGTGCCGGTGACTGCTGCGCAGTACCTTGAGGTTCTGGAGTCGTAGCACGCTTCCAGTTGTCAGTCGACCAGTGAGGATAGTACTGCACCACACTGCTGCCCAGGTCACTCAGGATTTCATGAAACTTTTTCGTAGTAATCCGCTGGTTAGGGATGACGCGCTGCAATACAAACCGGCGGTTGCTGGAAATGTAAGCGAAAAACTTACCATTGCCCATCTGATCATTGTCAGACAGCAGGCGTAACATTGCAGTCCGGGGAACATCGGCGGCACTGCGGGGCAGGGGATCCAGCCACGCCATTACCCACACCCATTCGCCATTCTCACTCAGAACGGCAGACATGGAAAGTTCCCACTCTTCTTTGCTCTGATTGGCTTTAAACTGAAAGTCGTACCGCTTTTTCGTTTTAGTTGCAGTTAAACCCATCGCTTTCAACAGGTTTCCCAACTGCTCTTCTGAAAGTTGACCCGGCAGTTCCGGATTGGGGGTCACTGCCGGACTTGTGGTAGCGGGTTGTTGTGCATTGGCACCAGTACCCAGGACAGCCATTGCTGATAATACGGCTAACAGACAACCTACAACGATCCATCCGCGAAATGTGATTTTCATTTTGAAGACACTCCTTTGTCACTTCGTTTCTCATGTATTGACATTTGTCGATTTTTTTTCTGCCCTCATTCCCTGATTGAGCAGACCGGCTGGTGTGCAGTCCCGCAACCAGCGCGTTTATGAATCTGTATGTCGATTTGTCTGAATCACCGTTTCCACCGGCAGTTTCTGCCGACTTGAGTTAAGATAGTTCAAATAACCCTTTCAGGCAGATCTGAGACCAGGTTTCGAACTGATCTAACTCTTGTAACAGTTTTTCCGGTGAGTCAAACCCTGTCTCTATGATCGACTCTTCACGGGGTAGAACTTTGGGCAACTCCAGGTCAAATATGTGAACTATTCCCAAGTGGACCTTTCCTACCTCGGTTTCGTCGTCATTTATCAGCCCGACACAGGTTTCTGTATAGTTCGTATCCATCGCAACTTCTTCCTGGATTTCGCGCTGCATCCCTTCGCGATACGTCGAACCTTCCTTCGCATCATCCTCCAGGGAAATATGTCCGCCAATTCCGATGGAACGTTTGCTGTGCAATCGCTGCTCGCCCCCTTTTGTGCCCCGAGTATAGTAGAAAATCTTTCCCTCATGGCGGAAAATACAATACGGGATCAGCTGTTTGAAGCTGGGGTCTTCCTCCACCGTATCGCGAGGACGGAAACTGATGTAGTTCGGATCAAACAGCGTTTTCAGATAGGGTGATACCTGATCGTTAAACCCTTGAAAGTAGCCCACTTCGTGAAATAGAAGTGTTGGCACAACCATAACATGTTCCACTTGCTGCTCCGTATCTGACATCGCTGATCCTTCTCTGCTCTGTTGACAGGTTGATAGATTAATTAAAATTACCGGGTTGGCTGAGACGAACGCCCCAGCAGTTCCCGTGCTTTTTCTCCAATATCCGACGAACGCATCAGGGTCTCACCCACCAGGATCCCACGGACCCCCGATTCCTGCAGTTTCAATACATCGCTCCGATTCCGGATACCACTCTCACTGATCAGCAGGCAATCCGCGGGCACCCGTGCTCCCAGTTGAATGGAATGCTCCAGACTGGTGACAAACGTCTTCAGGTTTCGATTATTAATTCCCAGCAGGGGAGGAGACAGCTTCAGTACGCGGTCCAGATTGTCCGGCTCATAGATTTCTACCAGAGCCGACATTCCCAGCTCCAGTACATAACCATAGAGATCTTCCAGCTGCCCGTCATCCAGGCATTCAGCGATCAGCAGGACACAGTCTGCGCCTGCGACTCTCGCTTCTAAAATCTGGTAACGATCGATTATGAAATCTTTTCGCAGAACCGGAATTTCCACATTCTGGCGTACGGCTTTCAGAAAATCGAGGTGCCCCTGAAAATACTGTTCGTCCGTCAGCACACTCAGGCAGGCGGCTCCTGCAGATTCATAGATCCTGGCAATTTCCACCGGATGGAAATCTTCCCGGATCACACCCGCAGAAGGAGATGCTTTTTTCACTTCTGCGATCATCGCCAGCGGGCCATGCGACTGCATTGATGCCACAAAGTCCCGCACAGGAGCAGCATCCGTTAAACCCTCTGCCAGCTGTTCGACGGGAACTCTCGATTTCGCCTCACTGACTTCTATCAGTTTGCTGGCCACAATTTCTTCAAGAATATTACTCACGACTTCTCGCACACACCTGAATCTGGAATAAAAAGGGAAAACTGCTTCCACGTAGCATAACTTCCAGCGACACGAAGTACCACAGAGTCAGCAAATCCTGCAGCAATTCGCTTGTAATTCCGGTTTCAGATGACGACGATGGCACATTCCAGCTGTTTTTCAATACTCCCTTCAACAGGAGCCCCTTGGGTGATCCCTTCGGCGCTGCAGCTATTACTGTTACTGCTGACTCTACTGAGCATTCGCTACTGGCTGCAACTGCTGACAACCAGGCAGCTGACGTCCGTGTTCCCGCTCAATCCCCATCGATACCAGTTGGAATTCTCGTTTCCCGTGCTCCTGGCGATGCTCTGGATCGCCATCCAGTTTGCCAGTTCTCTGGAGCGGGAATGGGGCGAATGGCATCAGACACTGGCCCCTTCACAACCAGTCACCGTCGAGCAGATCATGCAGTCCTCACTGATCACCTTCTGCTTCGGGACGATCCTGATCCTCATGCTGGCACTCGCACACTTCGATGCGATACAGAAACTGGGCTTTCGCCTGAATGAGATTCGTCAGCAACTCCGCGATGGCGCCGTCGGATTCCTGCTGGCTCTGCTGCCCGTGACGGCTCTGCTCTTGCTGACATATCCGTTCCGATCAGAAGAGAGCCTGCATCCCTTTTTTCTGCTGTTGAAAGCGGAACCACACTTTTCCACGATCAGCTGGATCTTTATCTCCGCCGTCTTCGTTGCACCACTCTTTGAGGAGCTGATTTATCGCGTCCTCTTCCAGGGCTGGCTGGAGCGTCTTCTGCCTCCGTACGCTGCCATTCTGGTCAGCTCACTGGTTTTCAGCATCGTCCATGGATTTCCCGATTGTATTCCCCTCTTCCCACTGGCGCTGATACTGGGCACCCTCTTCTATTATCGGCGCAGCTACTTCTCTATTGTCCTGACACATGCCCTGTTTAATGCCGTGAATCTCGCCCACGCCCTGGCAAATCAACAGAACTCTGCTTGAGAAAACCCAGGCAGCTCCATATCCATGCGCCCACCGGTTCCAATTGGGGTTCTACCACTTTTAAAAATCCTGTATTATTCCCGCCTCTCTCAAATCATCCTCTCCAATAACGTCTCAGCTGGTGTTTCAAGTCGCACCTGACTCTCACACTTCCCATCCCATCAGAACTCGACCCTTCGGAGACCTCCGAAATGAATGCCACCCCCATTCGCCATTGGGTACTACTCTCACTCTGCGCCTGTATCTGTTTCTCCTGCCAGACAATGAGATCCAAAATGGATCTGATCTACACCGGAAAAGTAACCGGCGCATTGTCTCAGCAGCTGGTAGAATCATACGCCGATTCTCTCAAAGACCCTGTCGCGGCAAATCATTCCGAGGAAGGTGACGACTGGAAAATCCTCTACGCCACCAACCGCCTGCAGCAGAAGAGCCCCTCAGGTGATACCGGCTATGCGAATGAGTTTGGCTCGGAAGTAGCCTATGGGTCCAGCCAGGTGCGTATCTCCCACAAAAATCACAGCGACCTGAAATCAAAAGTCATCCAGACAATCTGGCAGGGTTCACCCGACCCGGAAGGCCAGGTCGAAATCAGTTCCTTAACGCCAGCTGCAGAAGAACCTTTCTTTGCAGACCTGAATCTGCTGCTGGAGCGTGCACCGCAAAAAGATGTACTGGTCTTCGTTCATGGCTTCAATGTGAATTTTCCCAGCGCCGTGATCCGGGCTGCGCAGATCGCCAACGAACTCCCCTTCAATGGAGCAGTGGTCTGCTATAGCTGGCCTTCCCAGGGAGGGGTTGAGAAATATCTGCTCGATGGTCAGGTCGCCAGTTCCAGTGTCGAACCGATGGCTCATTTTCTGGAAACGCTCGTGAACTCCGTTCCGCCAGGAACGAAAATCAACATCATGGTTCACAGCATGGGTAACCGAATTGTCATGCGCGCCCTCAACCGACTGCCACAACACTTTGAGAAAACGAAACCGTTTCAGAATATCGTTCTGGCAGCTCCGGATGTAGGCGTCTCTGAATTTAAAACCCTGGCACCGTCTATTATCGCGCAGGCCCACCGCGTCACTCTCTACTCCGGGTCTGGAGATGTAGCCCTCGTCGCATCGAAAGCAGTCAACCAGGAACGTCGCGCCGGCGATTCCCGGGAACCACTGATCCTGGAAGGCATCGAAACCATTGATGTCTCAGCCGTCGATACCAGCTTCATGAGCCATTCCTATTATGGCAGTAACCGGGCCGTCCTCAGCGATCTGTTCGCCCTCATTAAACAGAACAGTCCCGCTTCCGAAAGAAACTGGCTCCTGCACAAAGACTTTGCCGGAAAGAACTACTGGGCTTTTGATAAAGAGCCACTCGAAATCAAAAAAGTCAGGGCAACCAGTCTCTGATGGAGATATCTCACTATATATAATGTCTGACGGGAGCAGCCTCTCTCTCTGAACTGACCGCGAACGATCACCCCCACCAGGATCCCCTGCGATGAAAAACTCGACATCCCGTTTCTCAGATCGCGTCGACAACTATATTAAATATCGCCCCGGATACCCGCTGGAAGTTCTGGAACACCTGAAAACCAACTGCGGTTTGACGGCTGACTCCCTGATCGCCGACATTGGTTCGGGAACCGGAATCTCCAGCAGACTGTTCCTCGATCATCACAATACCGTGTATGGCGTTGAACCCAATCAGGAAATGCGACACGCTGCCGAAAAACTCCTGCAGGAATACACCCATTTTCACAGCATCGACGCGACCGCGGAAAAGACGCATCTCCCTGCCGACTCTTTTGATTTCATCATCGCCGGTCAGGCATTTCACTGGTTTAGCCAAGAACTCGCCAGGCAGGAATTCCAAAGGATCATCCACCCCAACGGCTGGGTTGTTCTGATCTGGAATGAACGACAGACGGACACCACACCCTTTCTGATCGATTACGAACAACTACTCCTTGAGTTCGCAACCGATTACAAACAGGTGAATCATACGAATCTCTCCCGCGAAGATTTTGCCCGGTTCTTTCATCCCCATCAACTTCATACCGCCACACTCCCCAGCCAGCAATCCTTCGATCTGGAGTCTCTTACCGGGCGGCTGCTCTCTTCTTCCTATGCTCCCAATATCGGACAGACCGGATACAGGGAAATTCTCGAGCGTCTCCAAGAGATTTTTCACCAGCATCAGGTGAATGGCGCAGTCGATTTTAAATACGACACCAACCTCTATTATGGACATATCAGGTAGCTGGTAAATCCGCGAAGAGTGAGAGAAGAGAAAATAGAACCGAGATGTGTGAGCACACCACGGGGCGCATAAAGAAAGCCCTTAAGAAGGCGGCGAATTGTGGACGGATAAAGCGTAGTTTATTTCACTTCACAGAAACTGATGAGCGTGCTGGGTCAGAACTCGCAAATCAGGGGGACCTTCTGGATAATGTTCCGTCCAGACCAGATTCCTTCTTAAGGGCCAGGCTGGGTTCAGAAAGCTGAGCAAAATCAGAGACTCTGTTAGTGAGTCAGAAACTCCGTTTACTGATTCCTCTCAACTCTCTGCCTGATACTACATGCATTGATCGTGCCAACTCCAGCATATTTTGTTCTGGACGAATATTATTTTTGCTTTTTGCTCAATAATCAGATTATATTGCCTATTTTAAGGTGTTTTCGTTAACTTCTGACTGATTTTATACAATTGTACCTGTCTTCACTCTGCCGATTTCGACACTGACACTTGAATTTTCGGCGCCGAAATGTTCTATTGTTGAAGTCGACACCTCATCGGCGCCACTTTTCGGCGCTAATAAAACGTTCGACACATCAATGTTGATTGATTTCCAACCACGCAGAAGAGGCCCGGGGGGGCGTGAATCATGAAAAAAGAAGCGATCAGAGAACGTGCGATTCTCTTCACCTGTGGAATCCTCTCCATTGTCTACTCCGTGATTGTGCTCGGTTTTGTCACCACCAGCCCCGATCTGCGCATTCGTGCCATGCTGGACAGCGTTGAGGCGTTACCCCAGACAAATGGACTCAGCCACTCCGGAATCGAAATCAAGGCCACCCCCGACATCAAAACGGCAGGCGCTTTTTCTGCTCCCAAAAATGGAGACGTACTCACGAAGATCGGCGAATACCCGATTCGTACGTTTCTCGATTTCTCACAAGTCCTCAGCAAACTACGCAACATGGATCTGCCTCCCGGCGGACAACTGCAACCTAAAGCGGATCCCACCGAACACGATGTCCCCTCCATGGTGGAAATCCAGAACAGTGGTCGTTTCATTAAGATCGAATATTACAGCAGGGATACGAGCGAATCCAGTTCGGATACATTCACCATGAAATCCGCCTGGATTCAAATCCAGTCTATCCCTTCCGGCGATGTGGCAATCTCGCTCCTCTGGTTCTCACTGGAACTGGTCATCCTCGCCATTGGTGCGTTCGCCTACTGGATGCGCTCCTTCGACCGGACCACGCGTATCTTCTTCATCATGGGCATCATCACCCTCGTCGCCTTTATCGGTGGCTATAACTGGTGGATCATCGCTGGCTCTCTGATACTCAATACCCCCTTTGTGATTGCAGCTGTCCTCATCCCGGCGATCACTCTGCACTTCTTCATTTCCTACCCGCGGGCAATTCCGCTGCTCGTGCAATATCCAGTGGGCCTCCTGCGAGCCGTGTACTCGATCCCCGTTGCCACGACCCTGTTGATTCTGGCCTGTCTGACGTACCTCCGCGTGAACTCTCACATAGGGGAAGACCCCCGCGATCTCGCCGGTCTTGAATATTCTCCACTCGTTTTCCAGGCCATCTCGGTGCTGCGCTGGGCTGTTTATGCCTATATCACAGTCGCCGGCTTGTACTATCTCGCGACTCTCGCCGCCCTGTTTTATGGTTTTTTCAAAAGTCAGAATCCTTACGAACGCAATCAGCTCAAATGGATCGCCCTGGCCGGGCTGATCTCGACGATCCCGGTTGGCTACTCGCTCTACCTCGCTGAATTCGATCGTACCCAGTTCGCGCTCGGCGGGGCCGGGATTCCCATGTTCCTTGCCAGCGTCTCCTTCATGGCGGCGTTCGTCGTCGGGATTATTCGTTACCGCTTGATGCTCATCGATCAGATCATCAGTCGCGGCATGCTCTTTTACTTCGTCAGTGCCGGCATCTCGATTCTCTATGCCACCGTCATTTCGCTCGGCTCTTTGCTGGGTACCCAGTTGAACAGGGCCCCCAGTACCAATCAGGCGGTCTCTGTCTTTCTGGTGATGCTGTTCGCCATTTCGCTGCTGCTCTGGTCGCGCGACCGCATCCAGCGTCTCATCGACCGTCGCTTCTTCCGTCAGAAGTACCAGCTCGATAAAGCCCTCAAGCGGATGAACCGGGCCGTCGGTCGCCTGGGTGACCAGCGTTCCATCGCCGATCGCATGCTCACATCCTGTCGTGAAGTGCTTCAGGTGAAAAGCGCCGCCATCTATCTGCTTAATCCCGATCGCACTCAGTTCGACCTGCTCACCGGATTCCATATTGAAAATGCACCTTCGTCTGTTCCCTGTAAAGCCGAACTGCTGGAAGTCCTCGAAGGCGAACTCGCGTTTCAGCGCGTCGCGACAGGCCTCCTGAAAGAAGCCTCTCCCGCCCAACAGTTGCTGCGACTGCTCGGCTTTGACTTCATCTACAACCTCGAACTTGACGGGGAATTTGCCGGCTTTGTTGCCCTCGGACATCGCTCTACAGGCAGCGCCTACTCGGCTGAAGACCTCACCTTCCTGAACGCTATGGGACAGATTACCAGCATCGCCCTGCACAGTACCAAAATTCATCAGGACCTCCGCCGCCTGAATGAAGAGATGCGAATCAAAGTCGAAAAGATTGATGATCAACGTCGTCTCGTTTCCGTCCTGCAGTCCGAACTCACCAACTCGCAGGAAATCGCCGAACGCACCACTCCTGCCATTGATGTCCAGCGGGGCCAGATTAAAGGAAACAGCCCCGCCATTCGCCTGGTAATGGAGACCGTCCGCAAAGTCGCCAACTCCGAATCGACGGTGCTCATCCGTGGCGAAAGCGGTACCGGGAAAGAGCTGCTTGCCCAGGCCGTCCACGAAAACAGTTCCCGACACGAGAAACCACTGGTGCGCGTCAACTGCGCCGCGCTTTCTCCCAGTCTGCTCGAAAGCGAACTCTTCGGCCACGTCAAAGGCGCTTTCACCGGTGCCCACGAAGATCGCATCGGTCGTTTCGAACTGGCCAACGGGGGCACACTGTTCCTCGATGAAATCGGGGATATCTCGCTCGATACCCAGGTCAAACTCCTGCGGGTCCTGCAGGAGCGGGCATTCGAACGCGTGGGCGGCTCCGAAACCCTGCATGTCGACGTGCGGCTCATTACCGCGACTCACCAGAACCTCGAACAGCGGATTACCGAAGGCCTGTTCCGCGAAGACTTGTACTACCGCCTCAACGTCATCAGCATCACACTGCCTCCCCTGCGTGAACGTCGCGAAGATATTTTCGAACTCGCTTTCTACTTCCTCAAACGGACCGCGCATCGCCTGGGGAAACGCATTTCCCACATCGATCCCGACGCCATCGAAACCATCGAACGCGCTCCCTGGCCTGGTAACATCCGCCAGCTGGAAAACGTCATCGAACGCGCCGTCGTTCTTGCCGAATCTGAAGTCATCACCATGAAAGACCTGCCCTCGGATCTGCTGGAACAGAAAAAACGTCTCCCGGCCCGCGTCTTCGAAACCAAAACGGTTCGCTCTGACGCCGCGCGCCGCATTCCCCTTTCCGATGTCGAAGTCATCACTTTTCCCGGCTCGCAGAA
>NZ_CAXAVM010000162.1:0-5000 GCF_963972345.1 uncultured Gimesia sp.
TATTGCGGATCGTGTATGCATCCCATTCGAAGCAACGATACCTCAGTTAACGACACGAGGAGTCGATCCCGGAACTCTCGTCATCACAGGGCACCCCAGCTTCGATTGTGCCGCAGATGTTCTGAATCAGGAGTCAGCCGGCATTGAATGGCGAAGAAAACACTCGATTAATAATGACACTCCACTGGCCCTCTATGCAATGCAACCAGGGATCAATGAACAAAGCGCTCTGATTGAAGCCAGCCTGACGCAAGCACTGATCCAGAATCCGCAACTCAGAATTGCCGTACGTAAACACCCCAATCATCGTGACGCAGATGTACAGAATGTGATCAACCGGTTGGGGTCGGCAGCATTGAATGCCTCAGAACATACACTTGGAACCGTACTACACGCCTGCGATGTGCTGGTAACTCATCATTCGACTGTGGGAATCAAAGCGGCATTGATTGGAAAGCAGGTCGCTTTTTTTAATCTGGAAAACGACATCAGCGTCTACGGTCTTCCCCTGGATGAATATGACTGGGCTTCGTTTTCAACAACAGTTGAAACGGGAGCCAGCGCACTGGCTTCAATCAAACGGGAAGCATTCTCACAACAGCGGGTCCGCGGGAGCCAGATCCGCCAAGCATGGAACTGCGATGGCCGATCCCACTACAGAATTGCACAGACCGTTCTGCAAGCACTTGAATCTCGGACAACAAAGCATGTCGCATGATTATTCGGGAAGTGGCAATACCTGAACTCTTCGGAAGACTTCCGTTAATCGACTCACAATCCTTGAAAAAAGTTCTTTCCCCTTCGTGGCTGAGGCCAGATCAGGCCGCCCTGTCGCTCCCTGCGAAGTTCGCTGGAACATGTCGTTGCAGAAATAAATCCCTTCCAGCATGTCCAGCTTGTAGTCATCACAATTTTTGAGCTGCGACTCGTCTACTAATTCTGGCCTTAGATACATCATTAAAGAAGTTTCCGCTTCGCAGGCATGACCGACTGTTTTACATTCCCCTTCCATCACAGCTGCGATTTCTTCTTCCGCAATCGACCAGTATGACGCTGCCATTAATTGACAATTGGTAAAATCGACCTGCAGTCGTCGCAATGAAATCTGCATCGGACCGATATTCCCGCCATGCCCGTTCAAAATCATGACACGACGAAATCCGTCGTTCAACAGCGATTCACATATTTCACAAAGCAGCGTCTCGTAATTCTCCACCCGGGAGGTCAATGTCGCTCCCCAGCGGAGATGATGCTGGCTGGCCCCCAGCCAGAGGGTTGGCAAAAGTACCAGCTTTTCCTGGAGGCACTCTTCAACTTTTTCTGCAACCGCAGTACAAATGATCTCGTCGGTACCGGTTGGCATATGCGGACCATGCTGTTCGACTTCGGCGATCGGCAGGACGATCAGTGTCTCTTCACGAGATAGATTCTTCAGCTCAACAGCCGTCATTTCCGCATATTTCACAGGACTATTCCTTTCCGGTATCCGGGGGATTCTCGAATTTTCCGTGAATCACATTCCAATAGGTAAGCGACGCTTCACCTGAATTCTGTCCGGTTTTCGAAGTCAACAGGCTGACTGCAAGGCCGATCAGCATAGTGAGACCAAAACCAATCGGCCAGAACCAGACCGAAAACCAGTCGGACGCCAGGTACATCAAGGTCATGGTAATCAACGCTCCCGCCAGTGCCCCGGTCATCACTCCGGCAGTTGTTGAGTTTTTGAAAAACAGCGCCAGAATAAATACGGCCAGCAGTGGTCCCCCAAACCCGGCAGTCATTTTTTTTCCAATTGCAAACACATCTCCCATCTCACCGACATTACAGGCAAGAAAAATTGAAAGGATTCCAATCAGCACCACCAGAGCCCGGTCCTGAAACATTTCGATCATATTATTTTTCGGTTTCCAATGTGCGAAATGACGATCACGGAAATCAACCATCAGCGCTGTGGTCACAGAATGAATGCCTGAATCGATACTGGACATCACTGCCGCCATCAACGCCACCAGAAATAAACCGACGACACCTGGGGGAAAATGGAGACGGACATATTGTGGCAAAGCTTCATCCTGTTTATTTAAAGCCCGGATATCCTCAGCGACATATTGCGGATAGGATTGATAATATTCAGGCACGGTCATGCCGTTTCCGGATCTCCAGTCAGGCAGTTCTCCATTCAATTCGGTCGTCAGCACAGAGACGATTTCTTCGGGAAACTGTTGATAATGGGAATACAGGCCAACGCCAATTGCCAGCAGACCAGGCACCACGATCCACATTCCCAGAATATTGATTGAAAAACCAATTTGCGACGTTTTTTCAGATCGGGCAGCAATATAACGCTGGACTGCCACCTGATCTGCACCAAAGGCAGACAGGCCTTCCAGAAACAGACCAATCAACAGTGCCCAGCTGCCATACTCCAGAGTGAGCGAAGGTGTAAAATCGATCAGGACATTCTCTCGACCTTCAAAATAAGTCGATATCATGCCCGAAACACCTCCCTCCGTCTGGTTTAGAATCAGCCCCAGTGTTAACAGGATGGTGAGGCTGAAGATAAAAAACTGTAAAACATCAGTCCACATCACCGCCCGCAAACCGCCGAGCATGGTATAAAAAATGGAAACCACGCCCAGTACAACGATCACCGTGATCTGATCAACCTGCATGACATTCGCCAGCACAACGGAAGCAGCATAAGTTGCCGAAGCCATCCAGCCAATCCGCAGAAAAATAAACAGACCACTGGCTAGAGAGCGAACGGAAACATGATACCGTCGTTCCAGATATTCATACGCAGTTTGACACTTGAGACGTGCATAAACGGGAATAAACACCCAGAGCACCAATGGAGCCATCAAAGAAACCGCTACCAGAAACAGGCCGATCCTCAGCCCGCTTCCATAGGCGATGGAGGGATACATGACAAAACTGTTCGCTGAGAACAAGGTCGCCATCACACTCAATCCAACGGGGAGCCAACCCATGGAATTTCCGGCGGCGAAAAACTCCTGGCGCGACTGGTTGCGACCAAAATAAATGCCCAGGCCAATCGAAAACAACAGGTAGGCCAGAATGACGCCATAATCGAGTGAATGCATCTTGCAGACTGTTCTAACAGGAATTGTATATCAGGAGCAGCGAATCGTCTCGCTGCAGCGGTGCTACAGAATTTTTTAATGAACACGAAGCTGAACGTTAATGCGTCGCGGTTTCATCAAAGTGGAATGCCGGTTTGCCGGTAAATGTGGTCGAAGTCGTCGTCGGACAGATTTTCTTTTCTATATGTTCAACAACCAGTTCTGTTCCACGAAAATGACTGATGGGAGGATCATTCTGCTGAAACAGCGAATCGGTCAGATCTCGACACAGCACGGCATTTTTTCCCTGATAGACCATCTGCCGTAATCCGAACGGGCGACCACAGACACAGAGATTCGTGTGAACTCCCATCAGAACTACATTTTTAATCCCGCGTGTTTCCAGCAGATTGTACACTTCCTGACCATTATCACTGATCGCATCAGCGTCGGCGATTTCGATGGTTTTGATCTGCCGGGTCCAGGGAATTTTTTCCCCTTTCCAGTGTCGGAGTCCCGTTTCATCGGGTTCCCAGCCTTTGCAGTTTACTTTACAGCCACAACCCCCCGCCCGGACAAATGGCAGTGGCGTTCCTTCTTTTTCCTCATTCCAGTATTTCCATTTAAAATCGAGCGGTGCTTCTACAAAAGGAGCATCGATGGCACGTTGACGCTGGGGAGTGTCCTCATAAAAATTCATGCGACCACTGGGAGCATGGATAATAAAAACACCTTTCTTACGAGCTGCTTTCAGAGTTTCATTCATTGCCGGAGCCATCTCGGCAACCCGTCTGGCTGCCTGTTTGCAGGTATGATCATCCCACATGTCACAAACGATGATCGCGGTCTGCTCCGGTTTCCAGTAAACGGCTTCTTTTACTGGGCGAGATTGACCTGCCGAACCCTCTATCCGCTTTTGCAGGATTACGGGAAACACATTCGTTTCAGCAGGTTCTGCCGTCCTGACAGTACTATTAAAACTGGATAGCAGCCCCCAAAGAACGAAAATGCCTGCAATCGATACTTGATTAAAACTGATCCGACCTGGGCTCATGTTAATTCTATCCTTTGATAAACTGAAAATGACCACGCAGCAGGAAATGCCCCATTATCATATCAAACCAGCCCCATATAAACAGGAAATCTCCGCTCATTTCTGTACAGGATCTGCTATACTCTTTCTGAATATTTTTCAGACAAATAAACAATGTCCAATGGTTTAATATCAGTGGAAAACTTCCGGGTAGATCCATTGTGAAACTGTATTGAAATGAACGGGTAACAAAATGACAACCGCGGTCTGCTTTCAGTGTGGTCATCTAAAATTCGGTTCCTTTATGCCCTGTACTCAATGCCTGGCAAAACCCCAGACCGATAATGAACTGATCGTCTCTCTGGCAATGAGTGACCATTATTTTGACCAGGCGACTCTGGAAGCGATGGGAGAATACACGAAAGAAAATGGACATCCCCCGCAACTCGACCCGGAATCGGAAAAAACATTTCGCAGAAATTTTGAAGAGGTCAAAGCATCGGGAGTTCTGGATCAGATGCTGCGAGAACGCGATGATAACTGATCATTTTGATTGACCCTGTCTTTTGAGAATTTCCCCCTCTGAAACTCGAATGGCAAAGAACATGTGCACTCAGAATAATACCGTTAAAAGCAAAGTTTCCGTCTATTCCAGCGGTGAGGAACTGATGATGGACGTTTCACAGTCCCGGCGTTACCAGATTTTTCTCCCGTTGCTGAAATGGTTCGTGCGCCAGGGAATCACACCCAATCATCTTACAGGCCTCTCTTTACTTTGTGGAACCGGTTTCTGTTTTTTAATTGGTCTGGATCAGAACTGGGCCGTCCCGGCAGCATTGGTCCTGTTATTGTTGCATATTTTGCTGGATGGGATTGATGGTCCC
>NZ_CAXAVM010000162.1:10000-16376 GCF_963972345.1 uncultured Gimesia sp.
CTTTCCAGCCTGATCGCCACTCCCGGCGAGAACTGCGTTTCAAACCGGCTGACGACTGATCCTCATGCATCTGCTGTTACACATTGCTGCCCGACCCACTCCGCTTCGCATTCTCAACCGGTTTCACCGATCTCAAGTGAATGCTGCCAGTGCTGTGTCGACCAGTTTCCGATCACCTCCAAGCCCCGCTTACCTGCACCAGCCACAGGCCTGTTCACTCTGAATGATTTCAGTCTGCCAGGTATTACAGGCCAGATTTCAATCAGCGGCTCATCCTCTCCCCAGACATCTTCACGTCCTTTATACCTGATGCATTGCATCTGGATCTGTTAACTGACTGAAACAGCGATACCAAAGTTTCAACCAGATTCAGTTATTTTCATTGATCCATAATAAGGAGACGTCTGATGTTTACTCAAGTAATTACTGCGACCCTGTTATCAGTAGGCCTGGGAATAACAGCTTCGGCCACTACGCAAACCAGTTCCACAAACTGCTGCGAAATGAACCTGCCTTGCTGTGACCAGAACCTGGCCTGTTGTCACACATCCGCCAAAGCGGAATGTTGCCAGCAAAGCCTGGAATGCTGTATTCAGGCAAAAGAGTGCTGTACATCCGAAAAAACCTGTTGTGAATTACAGCTCACCTGCTGCGAAACCGGGAGCAAATGCTGTCTGGAACAACCAGTATCTAACAGCCCCCCACAATAGTGTTTTATCAGTCTTGGAATGACATGCGGCCCGACACGGATCGTACGCTCATCAGTAGAGTACTCGCCTGATGTCGATCACCGGTCAATATAGGATTGATGGACCTGTTCGTACCTCCTGAAAAAGATAGATCGTTTCTATCTTTGAAAATGGTCCCCTGCAGATAATTTCTCTGCAGGGGATTTTTTTACTGCCCGCATTCCCCCAAATGTCATTTCCTGAGTCAAAAGAGACTGGAAACCGGCACTTTGAGTTAACTGTATGGCTCCGGAAAAAGACACCCGTCTATTCCGTGACAGCCACTTTCTGCTTTGCCATTTCATGAAACTGCTTCCAGGTAATGACTTCAATTTCAAGATCCTTGATTTCCCTGATGACTTCAGGATCGGTAAATACACGCCGATCTCCATCACGCCGCGAGGAACTATTCGTAATATTCTGCAATTCCTGATTATCAATGCCACAATGAATAATAATCTGGGTCACCCCCGGCTTAAGTGCCCGCAGCTTGTCCAGGTAAGCCTGTTTTCGCTTTTCATAATCTGATTCGCCATAGAACTGAACCAGTTCATCCAGGACCGGCAGGTTATTCTTTTCGAGAACGGCTTTCAGCTCTTTGCCCTTCTCGGCAATCAGACCATATTTCTCCGGATCCAGATTGGCGACAAACAGAACCGGGAGCTGGTATTCGATCCCTAAATTGACGTACATTTCCAGCAGATCCGGACGGCTGACGACGGCTCCCATATGTGTATCGAGATGACTTAAGGGAACTCCAAAGGATTTGGCACGCTCAATTTGTGCTCGCAGTTCTTTTTCAGCATCTTTCACATTGACGTGTTTCATCACCTGCCCCACGTTGTCCCAGAGATATTGCTCCCCGTCTAACAGACTCGGCACCTGATCTCGAGACGCTACCGGTCCCCAGCGATAATTTTTCCATTCTGAATTCAGAGTCAGATGAATTCCAAAATCCTGATCCGGATTCTGTTTGGCAAAGTCCGCAAACTCCTTGAACCAGGGACAGGGAACCATAATACTCGCAGAGGAGACAATGCCTTTCTGCATCCCTTCGATGGTTGCCTGATTCACCGAATGCGACATGCCCGCATCATCGGCGTGAATGATGACATAACGTTTCTCCTCTTTTTTGTTTTCTGCCTGAACAGAACCAATGCCGGTCAGAGCGACCACACAGAAGCACAGCAACAGCAATTGACGTTTCATGAATCACCTGGCGAAGTTACAAGAAATGAAAAAACGAAATTGATACCGTCATTTGAAAGGCTTCGCTTGAATTCTGATCTCATTCAGATCAAGCTGGTAGTGGATCTGGATTGTTACCACTTCTCCATTCTACTTATCCTGCAAGGAACTACAAATGAATTTTACCTCTCTGAAACGACTTGCAGCCGTTTTGCTGATGCTGATCACCGTAGATGCATTCAACGTAAAGCAGGCACAAGCTGAAATCAAACTCCCCGCGATTATCGGAGACCATATGGTCCTGCAACAGGGGCAGAAGAACCCGATATGGGGCTGGGCGGAACCGGGTGAGAAAATCACCGTGACTGTCAATGGACAGACTCATACTGCGACTGCCGATGACAACGGAAAATGGAAAGTCACTCTCGAACCCCTCAAAGTGGGTGGTCCCTATGAAATCACGATCAAGGGAAAAGAAACCATCACATTGAAGGATGTCCTCTCCGGCGAAGTCTGGATCTGCTCTGGCCAGTCTAATATGGCCTGGACCGTAGGTGCATCCAATGACGCCGACCTGGAAATCATGACCGCCAATTACCCCAAAATCCGATTGATATCGGTACCGCAGGTAGGAACCCAGGAAGCACAGGACGACTTCAATGGGCAATGGGAAGCCTGTACCCCGGAAACCGTCAGAAACTTTTCGGCGGTCGGCTACTTCTTTGGACGCCAGCTCTACCAGACACTGAATGTGCCCATCGGCCTGATTGACAATGCCTGGGGTGGTTCTTCTGCGGAAGCCTGGGTGAATCGCAAGCGACTGGAAGATGAGCCTGCTTTCAAAGAGATGCTGGAAAAGTGGAAAAAGACCGAAGAAACCTACAATCATGAACAGGCGACGGCTGCCTATGACAAACGTCTGGATCAGTGGAAAGAATCCGTCAAAAAAGCCAAAGCAGCTGGAAAAGCAGCACCACAACGTCCCCGGCCACCACGAAACCCGCTGACCGGCAATCATCGACCTGCCAATATCTACAATGGTGTGTTGCATCCGACCATCGGCTACGGGATCAAAGGGGTGATCTGGTACCAGGGGGAATCGAACGCCAGCCGCGCCTATCAGTATCGAAAACTGTTCCCATTCATGATCCAGAACTGGCGTGACGAATGGAAACAGGGCGATTTCCCCTTCTACTGGGTTCAACTGGCTGATTTCCGCAGCGAAAAACCAGAACCGGCTGACAGCGACTGGGCTGAACTGCGGGAAGCACAGACCATGACCATGGATGCCCTGCCCAACACGGGAGAGGCGGTCATTCTGAATCTGGGCGAAGCTTCTGACATTCATCCTAAGAATAAGCAGGATGTCGCCATGCGACTGGCTCGCTGGGCGCTCGCCGAAGACTATGGCGTGAAAGTCGTGCACCAGAGCCCTCGCTACAAGTCGATGGAAGTCAAAGGAAATAAAGCGATCCTGACCTTCGATCATGTCGGCGGAGGCCTGGATACCTTCGACGTACCGACTCCCATCGGTTTCACGATTGCCGGCGAAGATCAGAAGTTTGTCAAAGCCAATGCCAAAATCGTTGGCAGCAATAAAATCGAAGTCTGGAATGATGCTGTCGCGACTCCGGCAGCAGTTCGTTACGCCTGGGCAGACAATCCTGTCTGTAATGTACAGAACAAGGAAGGACTGCCTCTCACACCGTTCCGTTCGGATGACTGGCCTGGAATAACGATCAATAATCATTAAGCAATCTTCTGACGATTCAATCACAAAACGCCTCAGGGAACCAGTTTCTCTGAGGCGTTTTGTCTAATCTCCGGCCTGTATTCAGTTTTACGCTATCGTCTCCACTCGCCTGCAGGACTGAACTTCCCACACCTGCTGCTGCACATTCCCGCACTCCCGCTGCATAAAATGAACTTGACCGCTGCGCGCCGCTGACGATAAGCGCTATTCTGAGTCGCGCGCGTGCCCAGTTTACAGTGCACTGAAACACGGACCACCTGTTCCAGATCTTCACTGCAATTGAGCCTGTTTTTTCCCGATTTGCACTGCATGAAACGACACCGGTTCCTGATGTTACCCTGCGGGTCGCCACACATCGCAAAGCTTCGCCTCGGCACCGCCCCGACGTCGCAGCAGGTCGGTTCCCCGTCAACCCGTATCGCCACATGATATTGTTCTTCCCCTTGACGCCCCCAAGCACTTCCACAAAATATTCCAACATGCAACGGAGCCCAGACAACAGAAAACAGATCGAACACAAGAATGACCACAGCAACCACAAACATAACTCAATGTCCTCTCCCCGGGCGCGTGCCATTATTCGGCTTGCCCGACAGTGCTTTGAATAACCAGCAAACGCAGAAAAACAGGGTGAGCCCGAATGCAATTCGGGCCGAGCACAGCGAGCAGGAGGTCGCAGCTGCCGCGTTCCTCCCAGAACCAGGCTTTCCCTACTCACTTCGCACGGCCGGACAAGCCGGCCATGGCACCCCGAAACCTCTCTATTTATTGCAATAAGTCCTGCAAAATCAGACGGGCGGGTGGCATCGTCGGTTTGCCCAACGGTGAAGGTGATCAAGACTCCCTTACCCGGTTCACAACGAATTATAAGGATCGGCACCCAACTCCCGCAGATGAAAATCCCGAACCACTGAATGACCCAAAAAATGAGTCATCGATATTCACCATAGAACACCCCAGATTAGCCTCGTTTTTCCCAGCGCGCAAAAAACCGCGGCTAACGCCGTACGGCTAATTTTCGAGAAAGAATTGGGTAGCCCCAATGCAATTCGAGGTTGTCGCAGGGGTTGTCCCATGTGTCAGCCCGCCTGGCGAGGTTCAACCCGGCATCGCATACGATGGGCACAGAATGAAACATCCCCATCAGATTTTTCTACCACAAAAACCCCAAAACCAGCCATAAGAGCATGCGGCTTCAAGTCCCGTTTAATTCGGTCATCTCATCAAGGCCGGCTTACAACCATTTTTTCTTTTTGAAATAGATTATCAGGACCGCAGGCAGTGTGATGAAAACCACCCAGATCATCGGATACGACCATTTCCAGCGGAGCTCGGGCATGTATTCAAAGTTCATGCCATAGATTCCCGCAATGAAAGTCAGCGGAATAAAGATCGAGGCAAACACGGTCAGAATTTTCATGACCTCGTTCATTTTGTTACTCACACTCGAAACATAGATATCCAGCAGACCTGCCAGCATATCACGATAAGAGTCGACCGATTCTGAGATTCTCAGGACATGGTCGAACACATCCCGGAAATAGATATGAATTTTCTCGCTGATCAGATCGTGATCTGATCGCAGGATGGCTGACAGCAGTTCTCGCTGCGGGGATGTCGAACGACGGATATTGATCAGTTCCCGCTTCAGACGCTGGATGGAGACAAGAGTATCAGATGTGGGATCGGTTAATAATTCTTCTTCGATCGCATCGATCCGCTCATCCATCGAGTCGAGCAGTACAAAGTTCTGATCGATAATCGTATCCAATATCGCATAGGTCAGATAATCGGATCCCAGGGTACGAATCCGCCCCGTGCTGCTCCGGATCCGCTGAATCAGGGGAAGAAACAGTTCATCTTTCCACTCTTTAAAGGTAAAGACGAAGTCATTGAGTACCAGAATGCTGATCTGCTCATAATCAACATTGAACTCGCCTGGCTCCGCTTCTTCCTCTCCCAAGGAAAGACCTTTCAGCACGATATACAGGTAATCATCGTACTCTTCGAACTTGGGCCGCTGATGCGTATTAAGAATGTCTTCCAGTACTAATGGATGAATATCGAAGTACTTGCCGATCAGTTCAGTAATTTCAACATTCTTGAGCCCTTCCAGACAGACCCAGGTGATCGAATCTTTCTCCCGAAATTTGAGCAGGTCTTCGACCGTCTCTACACTGGGTTCTTCAATATCAATCGGACCGTAGTCGATGACGGAAATACGGGTATCTTCTTCATTGAAATCGGCAACATGAATCAGAGAACCGGGCGGCATGCCCGCTTTTTTGGCAGTATTACGATGGGCATCCAGCATGGAGATTGGCTCGCTTGAAAAGCTGTCATCACTCATTCACACTCACCTGAAATCAACGGGGCGAGAAACAGTAACTCCGCCTGCGAACGATCCCACAGGCAGTCCGAGCCCGATTTTAAGACATCACGGCTCAGGCTGCGAGATCAGACTGGTGATCGATTGATTAAATCTCAAACGTGCTACCATCTTCCTTATAAACCACCCGGTAGAGCTCTGTACGACGGTCGTTCCAGTTCTGCACGCTGCCCGACTCACGGTGCCGCCTTAAGAGTTCAAAATCGAGGTCATGAATAATCACGGTTTCGACGTTCGGATTACACTCCGCGGCGACTGCATCACTGGCAAATTCCATGTCGGAAGGTGTGAAAATACCCGACTGTGCGTAATGGATGT
>NZ_CAXAVM010000163.1:0-16175 GCF_963972345.1 uncultured Gimesia sp.
ACGACAGACGATACCGCCCTGGCCGGGTCGGATTATGTTCCATTCTCAACTCAACTGACATTTGAGGCAAGTTCCTCGGCGTATCGCCAAACACAAACCGTTGAAGTCATGATTATTGGTGACTCTCTGGTTGAAAAGGATGAATACTTCAAAGGTGAGCTGTCGAACAACAGTGCAGGCACAACCATTAATTCGTCAACCTCATATTCGAAAATCCTGAATGATGACCAGGCCACCGTCTCCATTAATGACGTGACCGTGAATGAAACTGCGGGGACTGCTGAATTAACGATCTCCGTCGATGGTCCATTTGAATCAACTTTCAATGTCAGTTATTCGACGATATCAGACACTGCCATTTCAGATGAAGATTATTCAAATACAGGCGGTTATTTTTTTTTCGATCCAGGAGATCTATCCAAAACCTTTACAGTCGATATCACGGATGATGACGTCTATGAATTTGAAGAGCAGTTTTACGTCAATCTGCATTCACTTCATTCAAATGGATATAACATCGTACTGGGAGATGATCGCGGAACGGTCACGATTCAACCCGATGCTGATTTCGTCTCTCAATTTGAATACCATTCCAAACTCTTTGTTCCAGATTCAATAGAAGACACGAATCCCGCTGGAGATAATTTTGGAAGCGATCTTGCAGTAGATGGTGACACCCTGATTGTCAATAGCCGCGGCTGGGATGGCGCCGCTGTTAATCTGGGTGCTGCATTCATTTATATCCGCAATGACCAGGGGACACCCACCGATGCTTCAGATGATACCTGGGATTATCAGGCTACCTTAAGCCCTCCTACCGACGTTCCAGCAAGCTTTGTCGGCAATGCGGTTGCCATCAGTGGAGATACCGCTGTCATTTCAGATTCATCAGATGATGAAGGGGCAGAAGGCAGTGGTGCCATTTATATCTACACACGCACAAATAATATCTGGACTTTTAGACAGAAAATCAAAGCATCCGACAGTGCTGAATATGACTATTTTGGCTTCTCAGTTGCTCTAGACAACGACACGATCGTCGTCGGTGCACCCAATGCAGACGGGGAGAAAATTCCTTTCGAGAGTTGGTCAGAATCAAACCAGGGCGCCGTTTATGTTTTTACCCGCTCTGGCAATACCTGGACGGAAGTAAGCAAACTAGTCGCTTCTGACCGGCAGCCAGATAAAAGACTGGGCTATTCTGTTGCGATTGAGGATACGACGATTCTGGTAGGAGCGCCAGGGGATAATGAGGGCGCTTATTCAAGTGGCGCAGCGTACCTTTTCGAACTGGTAGATAACAACTGGAACGAAGTCCAGAAACTGAAAGCCAGTTCGATCCAGACAAACGCGGAATTTGGATACAGCGTGGCACTGGATGGAGATAACCTGATAATCGGAGCGTACAAACATCCCTTCATTAATCTCACTGACGGAGATTTAGATCCTGCGGGGGCCGCATTTGTTTTCACCAGAGAAAATAATATCTGGCAAGAAGAACAAATGCTGGCATTATCTCAAACGATCCTGAACAGCTATTTTGGTAGGACGGTCGATATTCAGGGAGACCAGATTCTGGTTGGTTCTATCCATCAAAGAGTTTATCCCGGTTCCAATAATAACGGTCCGGTCTACCTCTTCAGGAAAATTAATTCAACCTGGGTCTTAAATGATACTCTGATAGATAATGACCTCGAGGATTATTCTTTTTTTGCAGAGACAATCGCACTCGCAGGCGATCATATCCTGATCGGTGCTTACGAGGATTCTGAACTGGCTGATGGGGCGGGGTCAGTCTATGTCTATCATCAGACAGATCGACCTCTCCTGACAGTAGAAAACGTAACTGTATCGGAAGGCGATCATGGTTCGAAATATGTTACGATCGAAGTCACACGCACCGGTACCAGTCCCGGCGACCTGAGTATTCCCGCGCTGGTCAATTTTAAAACACGGGATGCCGAGGCAATGAGCCAGGCAGGCGATTATGAAGCAGTTTCCGGGACACTGGTTTTCGAAAGCGATTCCAATTCCGTTTCACAAACCAGTACTATTACTGTTAAAATCTTTGGAGACACCTTTGTTGAGAAAGATGAAACCTTCCTGATCGAACTTTCCGATGTTCTTGGAAACGCCCGACTGTTAGAGAAAACGGCAACAGTCACCATCACAGGAGACGATCAGTCGCTGGTGCGGATCGATAATGTCAGCGTCCATGAAAATGAGGGAACGGCTACGATCTTCGTCTCGCTGGACAAGCCGGTCGATGCCACGGTCAGTGTTGATTATACGACCGCCAACCGCACCGCCTATTCCACAGCTGATTACGTCAGCTCATCGGGTACAATTACGTTTACCGCGGGTACGCAATCGCAGTTCATTACGATTCCGATTGTGAATAACGGTCAGGTGGAGGCAGAAGAATCATTTTACGTGAACCTGAGCCATATCCAGTCAGAGGGTGCGAATGTCGCCTTCAGTGACAGCCAGGGCGAGGTTTCCATCCAGGACGACGACCAGACGGTGATCCCCCTCCTGTCGATCGATGATGTGACCGTGAATGAAGATGCGGGAACCGCCACGCTGAATGTCGCTCTCAGTGCAGCCATTCCTACGACCGTTACGGTCGATTATTTTACGGCCAACGACACGGCTGTCTCCTCCAATGACTACCTGGCCCGGTCCGGCACGATCACATTTAATCCTCTGGAAACTTCCAAAATTATCACAATTCCTGTTTTTGATTCGGCAATTCTCGAAGACGACGAAACATTTTTTGTCTTTCTGAACAACATTCAATCGGGAGTCTACCAGGTTCTGATGAATGACGATCAGGCATTGGTCACGATCCTGGAAAAGACCCGGGCGCGACTGACAATCAGCGATCTCTCGGTCAATGAGGGTGCGGGCACCGCCACGCTCTCGGTCAATTTGTCGAAAGCACTGACCGAAGCAGTGAGCATCGAATATGCCACCGCCGACGATTCCGCCCATTCAACAACCGACTTTGAATCTTCCACCGGCATCGTGACATTTGCTGTTGGAGAAACCACGCAGACGATTGAGATCATTCTGACCAATGATGATCTCGTGGAAGCCGATAAATCGTTTCTCGTCAACCTGTTCAATCTACAGGACGGCTCACTCGATGTGGGTGTACTGGACAGTCAGGCCCGGGTCACGATTCAGGACGACGATCAGGCCACGATTTCGATCGATGATATCACGGTCAACGAAGACGCAGGCACCGCTGTTTTGCAGGTCTCCCTGAGTGCCCCGGTCGATGGAGACGTGTTTGTCGATTTTGCGACTGCAGATCAGACTGCAACCAGTCCGGATGACTATGCAGAGACGACGGGCACGCTGCAATTTCACGCCGGCGAGCAGATGAAAACAATTACCGTCCCGATTGTCAATTCGACGCCCCTGGAAGCGTACCGATCGTTCCTGGTTAATTTGAGCCATGTGCAGTCGGACGGCCTGATTGTCACGATAGCAGACAACCAGGCCGAGGTCACCATCATCGATTCCATTCCGCTCAGGTTGTCGATTGACAATGTCAAGGTCGATGAAGCCGAGGGAACGGCGACCCTGTATGTCTCCCTCAACCAGGCGATCGACAGTCCCTTCAGTGTCGACTTCCATACAGATTCACATACTGCACTTCCCACAAGTGACTATACTGAAACATCAGGCACTCTCTTCTTTGCTTCCCAACAAACAACTAAAGTCATTACGATTCCCCTCGTCAATGATGACGTGATCGAACCGGATGAAATATTTCTGGTTTCACTCGAGAACATTCAGTCTTCAAATTATCTTATCGAATTCGGGGATGACCAGGCGTTTGTAAAAATCGAAGACGATGATACGCCCCCCCTGATAATCAGTAATGACAGTGATTTTGTTTTGCAGCAGCGCCTGTCTGCCGATCCGACTTATGCCAATCACACCGCAGATTATTTCGGGCGCAGTATCGCCATCGACGGAGATACGATGGTGGTGGGAGTTCCGGAACTCCTGTTGTCGGGAAAGGCGGCATATCCCGATGCTGGTCCGGGGGCCGTGTATGTCTACACCCGGAATCAGAATGGAACCGCCACTGATCAAACCGACGATATCTGGGACTTCCAGACGGCACTCACCCCTGATGAGTTTCAGGATAATCATTCTTCTTTTGGCAGTTCCATCGCCGTGTATGGCGATACCATCGTCGTGGGAGCCAAACATGAATCTTCGGGAACCGTCTACATCTTCACCAGATCGGGAAGCGGCTGGACTTCTCAGCCCCCACAGGTGGAATCGGTCACCATCCAAGGCTTGTACAATACCGCCCAGTTCGGCAGCGCCGTGGCCATTTACGAAGATACGATTGTGGTGGGAGCCGAAGGCGGCAGGACCGGCAATGTGAACAGCAGCGGTGCAGCTTACATTCTGGAAAAACAGGGTGAGACTTGGGCGGCCCCGAAAATCTCGGATATAAAGCCGGCTGATCTGCATTCATTAGATGCTTTTGGGAATGCCGTGGCTATTCACGGAGACCTGATCGTGGTCGGCGCCAGGTATGCAGGCCCGAATGGATATTGGAGTGGTGCCGCTTATGTCGTCACCAAAAATGGTGCCGACTGGTCCACCTTGTCTCCGACCATTGCTAAACTCCTCCCGAGAAACGGCACAGAGCTCGGCAGATTCGGCTCCAAGGTGGCTACGAATGGCGTGGACGTGGCAATCAGCAGTGTTAAGAAAGACAGTAACAGCTATGCTATCGGTTCCGTTCAGATTTTCACCCGGAATGGAACAGACTGGAGTACTCTTGCCCCCTCTGAAGTGATATTCGATTCTGGAATTCAGTATGATGAGTTTGGCAGTGATCTGGCACTGACTGCAGACAGACTGATCGTGGGTGCTGAGAACGTCTCGAAAACCTATATTTATCGTAAAACCGGATCAACCTGGTACAGCACCACGCTTGATCAGGTCATCTCGCCCGGAGCCGGTTCAAACATCGGTTTCGGTTACGGAGTGGCCACTTCCGGCAACACAATCGTCATTGGTGCGCCGGAAAACGATTCCGTCGGGTCGAACAGCGGCTCGATTTTTACCTACGAAAAAACAGGCAGTAACAATTGGGCCCAGTCCGATGAACTGCTCCCTGGTGAAAATCAGCCATCACATAATGGCGCTGATCGTTTCGGAAACACCATCGCCACCGACGGAGACTATATGGTCGTCTCGGCGGCGGGCACCGACTCATCCCTTGTTCCAGAGGGAATGGTCTATCTCTACTCCCGGAACGACCAGGGAACGCCCTCTGACGACACCGATGATACCTGGGATTTTGTCAGGAGCCTCCTTCCTCCCGATCCCTCTGCAGTCACTGGATTTGGAACCCGGGTCGCCATTGACGGTGGAACGATTCTGGTTGGAGCGAGACTGACTTCAGGGAAAGATGAAGTTTATATCTACGAACGTAACGGAGCTGACTGGACGCTGCTTCCCCCCAAAGTCAGTCCACTGCTGTCGAAATATACTTATAAAAACAGTGACGTTTCCAACATGGCCGTCAGTGGAGACACGATTGTCATCGGTCAACCAGAGGCGACCGGCAACTTTTCTACTTCAGGTGTGATTTCCGTCTATGTCAAACGGGGATCAGACTGGTCCACTTTGAGCCCCGTAGAAACAGTTCTCTACGCCGATGATGGCTCATTCGGAGACAAATTTGGTCAGAGCATCGATATCGACGGGGACCGTATCATCGTCGGCGCACCGGAAAAAGGAGACACGGGTGCCGTCTACCTGTTCGAAAAGGGAAGTACCAGTTGGAGAACAACAGCCACGCAGCACAGGCTGACTATTAACGAGCCGCTGACCTATGAACTCCTGGGGAAAGCAGTCACCATCGACGGTAACCAGGTAGCCGTTTCTGCTACCTATAACGATGTCTCAACCATAAACGGAGTCGTGTATCTGCTCGATTACAGTGCCGGCTGGGATCAGCCTGTACAGACAACTTTGATTGCCACCGATACCCGCTATACGTTTTTCTATGGAGAGCACATTGACCTCTCCGGGCACACGCTGGTTGTCGGCAATAGTTCTGGATCCGGGGAACGGGTAGGGCTCTATATCTATGACGGATCTTCCGGCTGGGACAGTTTGATCGAGACCGAACTCTCCTTAAATCCCGACGCGAGAGAGTACCGCTCACTCTTTGGCTCCTCAGTCGCTATCAATGGAAATAATATCTTCACTCATGCATCAAACGGAGATCCCCGCTCCATCGGAGAGGTGTACGTTATCAATCGGCGCCCGCTTCCTGAAATCTCCATTGAGGATGCCAGCATTGTGGAAGGCAATGCTGGTACTCAGTCGCTCCAGTTGACCGTCACACTCACCGGCAACAACCTCGATCTGATTCCCGGGAATAATGTTTCGTTCGCCTTCGCGACCTCTGATGGTACAGCCACCACCGCCGGCAACGATTACCAGTCCCAGACGGGCACGCTCTCTTTCGACACCAGTTCCGGTGCTTCCTCGTATACGAAAACCATCCTGATCAACATCACTGGAGATACCAATCCAGAATCGGATGAGTACTTCTATGTTTCGCTTTCGGATCCTTCGGTTCCCGTTTTGTTAAGGAAACGTAAAGCGAAAGTGACCATCGAAAACGACGATCAGATAAATCTCAACATCGATGATCTGACTGTCCATAGCGATGCGCAGACCGCGCATGTAACGGTCTCACTGAACCAGGAAATTGATGCTCCGGTCTCCATCGACTTTACCACCGTCGATCAGACAGCCATCAATACTATCGACTACCAGGCAACAACGGGCACACTGACCTTCAACCCGGGCGAGACGTCAAAAACAATCTCCATTCCTGTCTTTAACTCCAGCCAGATCGAAGCCATTAAAACGTTACTGGTGAACCTCTCCAACCTTCAGACCACCAGCTCGGCAGTAGTCCTCACAGACAGTCAGGCTGAGGTGACGATTGTCGATGCCGATCAGCCAACTTTATCAATCAATGATGTAACGGTCGTTGAAGACTCAGGAACCGCAACCATCACGGTAACGCTCAATCAGGCGCTCACCTCAGCGGTCACTGTTGATTACGCCACTGCAGACAATACCGCCTCCAGCGGTTCTGACTACCAGTCCAAAACAGGCACACTGACGTTCAACCCCGGTGACACGACGCAGACCATTCACATCACACTCACCGATTCTGACATCACCGAGCTGGATGAAACCTTTCTGGTCAATCTGTCCAGTCCACAGTCCGACGCATTCCAGCCCACTCTGGCCGACAGCCAGGCTGTAGTCACGATCCAGGACGACGACCCGACACTCCTCTCCATTAATGATATTTCAGTCGACGAAAATGCGGGCATAGCATTAGTAACAGTCTCTCTCGATCAAGCCGCCTTGAGGGAGTTTTCTGTCGACTACTCCACCGCCGATGGTACAGCATCCAGTGGTTCTGATTACCAGTTCTCAACAGGCACTCTGACTTTTAACCCCGGTGACACCACACAGACAATTGAAATCCCGCTGATCGATTCAACTCTGGGTGAAGCCGACGAAACCTTCCTGGTCAACCTGCTGAATCTGCAGGCTGCGGGACTGGACGTCAACCTCACCGATTCGCAGGGAGAAGTCACCATTCGCGATGACGACCGGTCCAGTCTTTCAGTACAGGACCTCAGCGTCGATGAAAATGCCGGCACGGTCCTGCTGACAGTCTCTCTCGATCAGCCACTGCTGACCAGCATCACGGTTGATTTTGAAATACTTGATGGCACGGCTATGGTCGATTTTGATTACACAGCCACGCCGGGAACACTTACATTTGATATCGGCGAGACCACACAAACCATCAGTTTGACAATCCTGGATGACGCCTTAGAGGAATCAGCAGAGTCATTTTTCGTCAAGCTCTCCAGCCTGCAGCAGAACGGTTCTCATGTCGACCTTGCTGACGACCAGGCAGAAATTATGATTCGGGATAACGACCAGGCAAAACTCTCTATTAATAACATCGAGGTCAATGAAGATCTCGGGACTGCCACTCTGACTGTATCACTTGACCGGACGCTGACGACTGCTTTTTCAGTAGACTTCCTTACGATCGACGGCACCGCTGTCGTTAACTCTGACTATCTCACCAACAGCGGCACTCTGACTTTCAATCCGGGCGAAGTGACGAAAACCATCGACGTTTCCATTGTGGATTCAGACAACGTCGAGCTCACCGAAACTCTGCAGGTGCAGCTTTACAATCTACAGGTAGCAGGCGACCAGGTCACCCTGTCTGATTCTATTGGAGAGATCAGCATTCTCGATGATGATCAGGCTTCGCTCTCAATCGATGATCTCACTATCAATGAAGATGCCGGAACCGTGAATCTGACCGTATCACTGGATCATCCGATCCCCAGCGCGTTTACCGTCGATTTTGCTACACTGAACGGGACTGCACTCAGTACTACCGATTATATTTCGACTTCGGGAACGCTCACGTTTAATCCAGGTGAAACCACCCAGACCATCACTCTGGAAATCCTGAATGATGAACACAACGAAGCAGCAGAATCATTCTTCGTGAATCTCACGAATCTGCAGGCTGATGGCTTTCATGTGAATCTTGCCGACTCTCAGTCAAAAATCACGATTATCAGTGACGAATATACTTCGCTCTTTATAAATAATGTAACCATCTCTGAAGATTCAGGAATGGCCACGCTGACCGTCTCGCTTGATCAACCGCTCGACTCCAGCGTAAGTGTGAATTACGCTACCGCTAATTATACTGCTAACAGTGTTTATCACTACGAGAGCACTTCAGGCACGATCACCTTTAATCCGGGAGAACAGACTCAATCCATCATCATCCCGATCATCGATTCCGACTGGGTGGAACGCGACCGTTTATTTTTTGTAGATCTTTCGGATATTCAGTCTACCGGGAATAGAATCGAATTTGCGAAAAATCGAGGTCTGGTCACGATCCTGGAAGATGACCAGGCGGAGTTTTCTGTTGACGATGTCATCGTAGATGAAGATGTGGGATATGCCACGGTCACCATCTCCCTCAGTGCCGCCGTTAAAACAGACATTAATCTTTACTTCAATACAACGGATCAAACCGCGGTCGAATCAGAGGATTATGTGAACCGGTCCGGTGTCATGCTCGTGCCATTTAATGCACGGATACATACTTACCGTATCCCGATTATTGATACAGATCAGGTCGAAAACGATGAAACGTTCTTGTTCAATCTGACTGACCTCAATGCAAATGGACTGAATGTCGTCTTCGCCGACGATCAGGGTTTAATCACGATCCGTGATGATGATCAGGCGGCAATTACAGTCCAGGATCTGAGAGTCAACGAAGCCGCCGGCAAGGCTCTGATCACTGTCTCGCTTGACAAATCAGTTGACGGGCCGGTTTCGGTTGATTATATCACTCTCGATCAGAGCGCGACTGCCTCCAGCGACTACCTCGCCAGAGCCGGTACACTCACCTTCACCCCGGGAACAATGCACCAGACCATCGAAATTGATCTGGTCGACAGTGCCCAGGTAGAACTGCTGGAAACGTTTGATGTGCAACTCAGCAATATCCAGACTGATGGATTGAATATCATCTTCTCTGACGACCGCGCTACAATCACCATTAAAGATGACGATCTCGGCGATTATGAATGGAATTCCAAACTATATGCCGAAGGAACCGTCCATCCCGCTGATCTCTTTGGTTATGACAACGCAATCGATGGTGACACGCTGATTTCCGGTTCACCTGGTTGGAATCATATTTATAACGGCTCGGAAGGACCCTTTCTCAGCTATGGAGGCGCTTTCATCTATGTCAGGAATGATCAAGGCACCCCAGACTATTCTGGTGATGATACCTGGGACTATCAGTCAACTTTATTTGCTTCCGATGCCGACAGCTATTCCGACAATTATGGCTGGTCGGTGGATATCAGTGGAGATACCGCCGTTGTGGGGGCTCCACAAGGCGATGGAACTGAAGATGACATAGGATCCGCATATGTCTACACACGCTCAAACGGCATCTGGACCTTCCAGCAGGAACTGAATGCATCCGATGCCGGGTTTAACAGTTATTTTGGTGGGATTGTTGCTATCGAAGATGACACGATTGTTGTCGGAGCAAGGGGAGACAATAACAACACGGGTTCCACTTATGTCTTTACGCGAGAGGATGGAGTCTGGACCGAGACAGTAAAACTGGTAGCAGACGACGCAGTAGAGGAGATGTTTTTCGCCAATACAATAGACTTCGAGAATTCTACGATTGTCGTCGGAGCTTTGTATGAATCTGAAACTTATCCAAAGAGTGGAGCCGTTTACGTTTTTACTGAGCAGGATGGCGTCTGGACGCAATCTCAGAAGCTGAAAGAGTCTACACCTGGCCCGTATGGGAGATTTGGCTCTTCGGTCAGCCTGGAAGGAGATCTGCTCTTAATTGGTGCACCATCCTATCTCAATTATCCTCAAAGTGCTGGTAAAGCCATTCTTTACCAGCGCAACCCTGAAAATGGGTTATGGTCGCCCTTACAGAATTTGGTTGCATCGGACGCTACTTCGAATTCCTACTTTGGAAATTATGTCGAAATCCATAATGAGCAGATTTTCGTTTCCGCAATGTCTGATCCGACAGGAGTCGATGGAAACGGAGCCGTCTACCGGTTTGAGCAGGTAAATCAGGTCTGGGTTGAACAGCAGAAATTCAGTTCACCGGATGCTTATACCAGTGATTTTTATGGAGTGAGCTTTGTTGCCGCAAACGACATGCTATTGATCAGCGCTCGCTATGATGACGATGTCACCTTCAATACAGGCTCGCTCTATCTTTACGGATTTCCGCAAAACCCGACCATCACGATCGACGACGTCAGCGTCACAGAAGCAGACGATGGCTCCCGCCTGATCACTGCGAATGTCACACGCACCGCCACAAAACCTGGAGAACTGATTTTTGGGGCGACCGTTGATTTCCACACCGTGGACGGCACCGCCACCTTCGCAGACGGCGATTATGACAGCACAGCCGGCACCATTGTTTTTGAAAGTGAACCGGACGCCTTTTCTCAAATCCAGACCATTTCCATTCGCCTTTATGGTGATACTCTGCTGGAAACCGACGAAACATTTGGCATCAAATTACTGAATGTCACAGGCCATGCCCGCATTGCCGATCCGGGAGCGATCCTCACTATAGAAAATGATGATCGTGCGGAAATCTCCATCAACGACATCGCCGTCTCTGAAGATGTGGGTAAGGCGCTGGTGACCGTTTCACTCGATCTACCTGCCACAGAAACGATCAGCGTCGATTACAACTTAAACGACCTGACAGCCCTCAGTTCTTCCGATTACACTGATACTTCTGGCACATTAACTTTTCTGCCGGGAGAACTGACGAAAACCATCACCATTTCCATTACCGACTCTGATATTATTGAAAATGATGAAATCTTCCAGGTACAGCTCTCTCAACTCCAGGCAAATGGATTAAATGTCGTGCTGGCAGATGATCTGGGTGAAGTCACCATCGTGGATGAGGCAAGCGGGTCGGCAGAGATTCAACTTCGCATCGTAGATACTCCTACGATTACAGAACTCTCAGGAGAATCGGATACTTTACCCACACATCTGAATCATGTCAGTGAGTGGGATACCTACTGGGTAGAATTCTGGATTGATACCAGCGTCCCGACAGACCAGGGAGTCTTTGCAGCAGCTTTGGATTTCAGCTATGAAACCTCTTTCACTTCAGCCACAGAAATTGAATTCGGTGCTGGTTTTACCAATAGTCAGTCAGGAACCATTGATGACCAGGCGGGAACAGTCACAGGAATCTACGCGGAAACTGGTTCAGAACACTTGGGGGCATCCGGTTTTCTGCTCTTTGCGAGATTGAAATTTGAACCTCTTGCTACAGATCAGGTTGTAGTCGATCTGGACGGCAATAGTATCGGCCCCTACAACCTGGACTTTATGATTGGTTCACAACAGGTTGCTCTGATTGGGAATGTTCCCGTCAATACAGCTATATCATCCTCCTTTCAAACTGAAATCTGGGCCAACCCGTTTGACTTCAATGATGATGATAAAATCAACTATAGAGACCTGATTCTGTTAGTTGGCGTTTATAATAGTGTTCCCAGCGAGTCTGATTCACAATACAACTGGATCGCTGACCTGAATCAGGACGACAGGGTTAATTATCGAGATTTAATCCTGCTTGTTGGAAACTACGGAAAAAATAAAACCGACAATCACTCTGTTGCTTATCCTGACAATTATCCCGAGGTCTGGAATCAACGCCTACTCGTCAATTCTCAGGAAGAAGCACAGCCAGATCCAGAAATAGTGACTCAATCATCTGCTGAAAATACGTTGACCTCGATTGTGGACCATATTCAGCCACAACTCGACCCTGCTCAACAGAATTCACTGTCGCAGGTAACTATCCAGGTTATTGATTTGCAGGGAGATACACTCGGGCATGTCATTTCCAATACGATTTATATTGATACGAATGCTGGAGGATATGGCTGGTTTATCGATACCACCCCCTTTGATCACTCCGAATTTGTTTATTCCAGTGAATTAACATTAATTGCATTGGATGACGGCCCGGCCTCGAATCAGATCGATTTCTGGACCGTGATCATGCACGAACTCGGACACATTCTTGGAGTAGACCACGCAACTGAAGGCGTGATGCAGAAAACTCTGGATCCCGGCGTTCGTAAACTGCCTGACTTCCTGGAAAAGCTAAATGAAGCCACTCAGCAGTCCGAAAAGAAGATCGATGATTTCTTCTCGGACATGACTGAAGATATTGATCTGATTGTTCTGTAGAGAACAGCACTAAGAATCCGAATGTTCCCTGTTGGAGATTGGCGTGCGAAGCGGATTCTGCCGGACTTTTGATGAGCTGACAGTCTGATAATCTGTATAATTCACGGGTATGTTCCTGAATATCGGAGTCCTAAGGTGCGTCTCCCGAATCTACCCTCAAACCGTGAAGAACATCGTCAAGGAAGCAGGGATCGAACCGAGTCCGAAATGAAGTACTGGGTACTGACACCAGTTTCTCAAAACTCATGCAGAAACACTCTGGGCATGCGATTTATCTAAGAAACGAGCCGGGGCACCGCGGGGACTTGTAGATTTGTATGTGTTGGTTTTCATACATTTCAGAAGGCCCAGGCTAAGCTAAACGTCAATACTGAAAAGTGGGATGGAGATTGGCGTGCAAAGCGGGTTCTCCCGCACTTTTGATGATCTGAGTGTCTGATAATCCGTATAATTCGGGGGTTTGTTCCTGAATAACGGAGTAGTAAGGATGCCTGATCTCATTGTGTTCCCCAAAATTCACGGTTTGAAGATTCAGCGGATGCTCCAAGATGAAAATCATTTACTGATTTACCTTCAAGCGGTCGATTCACAGGCTTGTTGCCCTGAATGCCAACAAAATTCTCACCGTATCCACAGTCGATACACGCGTTCGCCGAGTGACCTCCCTTGCTTTGGTCAAAAGACACAACTCATTCTCCAAGTCCGACGATTCGTCTGTATTAATGATACCTGTAATCGCAAAATCTTTACAGAACGTCTCAATGATCTGATTCAGCCTTATGCGCGAACAACCCTTCGTCTTTCTAAGGTCCAGAGGCAGATCGGGTTCCTGCTGGGGGGAGAACCAGGAAAGAAGTTTTCCAGCTTTATTGGAATGTCCTGCAGTGCGGATACTCTTTTGCGTCGGATTCGTGCCAGTTCCCGGCGAGATATCACATCCGTTCGTGTATTAGGAGTAGACGACTGGGCCTTGCGACGAGGACAACGGTATGGAACGATTTTGTGTGATCTGGAAAAACGTCAGGTCATTGATTTGCTTCCAGATCGTACTTCAGATTCCCTGGAAAACTGGCTGGTTTCCCATCCTGGCGTGGAAATTATCAGCCGTGATCGTGGGGGAGAATATGCCAAAGGAGCGGCTCAAGGCGCTCCACAGGCAATCCAGGTCGCAGACCGCTGGCATCTGGTAAAAAATGCCCGCGAAACTTTACAGAAAGTCATTGACCGGCATCAGAAGCAGGTTCGTGAGAGTGTCAAGCTGCTTGCTGAGCGTGAATCTCAGTTATCCTCAAATCAGCCACTTGATTATATGCAACCCAGCAATTCTTCCACGCCCCCCAACACTGAGAATATCAGTCGCAATAAAAAACGGATGATGTATGAACAGATTTGTGAACTCCATCAGAGTGGGATGTCCATTCGTAAAATCGCAAGTCAGCTTCGAGTTGGTCGGAGAACTGTGCGACGCTATTTACGCGCGGACGCTTTTCCAGAACGGGCAAAACGATCCGGGCCAAGTTGTCTTGATCCTTACCTGGATGAATTGAAATCCATGTGGGAGTCGGGAGTGACCAGGGCAACTGTTTTGTGGGAACGGTTGAAAGAGCTGGGATTCGAAGGTTCTTACTCTGTCGTGAATCGAAAGGTTGCATTCTGGAGAAAAATAATGGAGGTTTCGGCAGATGGAAACAGCATACTACACAATGCGCAGCCGGTGCCACAGCCCTCTTCAATGTGTCTTTCATGGTTACTTTGGAAACCCATTGATGAACTGGCGCGTAACGAGAAAAAACTGGTGAAGGAGCTTTTGCAGACACCAATGATTTTTCAAGCCACACAACTGATCCATGAATTTCAAACATTCATTCAGCAGCAAAACAGTGCTGGCTGGGACAATTGGTTGGAGCGGGCCTGTTCTGAAGATGCTCCCATTGATATTTGTCGTTTCGGAAAGAGTTTAAAACGAGATGAAGAGGCTGTAAAAGCAGCGATGGAGTCAATATGGAGTAATGGCCAGGTGGAAGGTCAGGTCAATCGTCTGAAAATGGTCAAACGACAGATGTATGGGAGGGCGAGCTTTGATTTACTGCGAGCCCGGTTCCTGAATACCGCTTAATCATCAAAAGTGCGGGAGAACCCGCTTTACACGCCAATCTCCACCTTACGTTTGAGACTATAATAGTAGGGCTAAATTACAAATCGTCAAGATCTTTTCTCAGTCGTTGATTCATCTCAGGCGAAATTGACTGCCACAAAAGTGCCACAAATCTTTTAAGCCACTCGGCAGTATAGTCGAATGAGTTCCCTCAGCTATGATCGTTTGGTCGTGCGTAGTTTGTGATCTCTAACAGCGATTGCATTCCTAAATCGC
This sequence comes from uncultured Gimesia sp., assembly GCF_963972345.1. Taxonomy (NCBI): domain Bacteria; kingdom Pseudomonadati; phylum Planctomycetota; class Planctomycetia; order Planctomycetales; family Planctomycetaceae; genus Gimesia; species uncultured Gimesia sp. The sequence goes on from NZ_CAXAVM010000163.1 coordinate 15,287, forward strand.
AGTCACACCATGAAAAAGTCATTTCGGGCGGCAATGGTCCCTGTGTTTCCTTACCGAAAAGACTGGGCTTTTCCCAAGTGCGAGAACTCTCGCGAGAATGTCTGGAATGTCGTGACAAATAGCAGGGTGTCATAACCGGGGGCAGCTCAGCAGAGAATGTTTCGGAACAAAAAAAGCCCCCGTTCACAAGGAACGAGGGCTTTCCACAACCAACCTCTTTCATCCAGACTCACGATGCTTTCTGGAAAGCCATGGTAGTTCCATCAGCAACCAGTTGCACATAAAGGACACCATTTTCAAACCAGAACTTTGACTGTTCCGCACCATCGCTGGTGTTCACAACTAGAGTGTTGCCACTGACTCTGTAAGTTCCATTGTCGGAATCGTGTTTCTGTTGGCCATTGGAATCGACTGCCAGCACTTCCATCGCAAACTCCCCTTGAGCACCGAAGGCGACGGCGATCTGAATCTGTGTCCCGTTCAAGTTATCCTGCAGGTACCATTTTCCGACGAGCGGGTTCGACTGCTGCTGTGGAGGTGTGTATCCACCGTTTCCATTTCCTTGAAACTGACCACCATTGTGACCGCCCTGGACTGGAGGTACAGGTGCAGTCGGTTTGTGGCTGACAGTTCGCTGAGGCGTGGCCCCACCCTGTGGTGCGTTCGAAGTTGTCAGGTGGACGAGTTCCTGTGGCATCGATTTGGCCTGCAGATACGCCACTTCCATCTTGCTGTCATACTTCAGGATCATAGCGGGAGAACCGACCATCGAATCCTTGTCACCGGAAGGCACCTGGGGATAGGCAATATGAACCCGGGTGGCATCTTTCAGCAGTGCGAATGTCAGGATAATGCGACGTTCCGTATCAACGACCCACCCGGGCATCAT